>JBDTMP010000152.1:0-1721 GCA_039934215.1 Ginsengibacter sp. | reverse complement strand
GGTTGCAGTAAAGGGACTTAAATTAAACGGGGCAAAATTAAATTTCCAAAACGGCCCGATCCGGGTGAATTCAGAAAATTTTTTCTTGTCAGATAATTCACAGCAATTTACAAAAACACATTTTGAAAAAAACAGCTACACGGGGGCGTTAGTTATGGACATGCCTTCAATACGCTTAACAAATAATATAAATTCCTTTTTTACAAATGACCTTAATTTTCGGGATATTTTTTTAACTTCCCCGGTCATTAATTTCCAAAAACAAAATAATTCATTAACAACAGCACATCCAAATACCGCGCTTCCTTCTATAAAAATTGATCATATAGAAATGCGGGATCCTGTAATTAATTTACAGGTAGGACAGGATTTATATGAGAAAAAGATTTCTTTGCCCTATTCAAAAGGAAATGAAATAACAGCGGATGGTATTCAATTCGCAGGTAGCGGCATCACGCTTGACGCTTTAAATATTCATTCCCGCAAAGCTCAGATAACAGGGAGAGAAAAAGCGTTCAGCGTAGATAATGGCATTGATTTACATCTCTCAAAAATAAATATATCCACAGGTGACAGTACTGAATGGAATGCAATACTCACTAAATTAAATATAAATAATTCTGTTGGGTACGAGTTTAATATTAAAGAGAACAAGCTTTTTTTGAAAGATATAAAAGTGGAAGGTTGCAGGCTTTCGTCAGCTTCAATAAAAAATATTGGCCTCTTATTAAGTTCAAATCAAAATGCCGTTATAAGCACATCATCGGCGAAATATTTTACGAAAAATTCAACCTGGCAAATTAGCAATATGAGCTTTGACGCAGGCCGTCAATTATTAAAGTTGGACTCGGTTAATTATCAGCCTGTCATGTCGCGTGATTCCTTTATTGCATCGAATCCCTATCAAATTGATTACATGACTTTTAACTCTGGCAATATTAAATTGTATGGATTTGACTTGAATAAATATGTAAACAAGCGTATTCTTTACATACAAAACGCGACCGTTAGCCGGCCAAACTTAACTGTTTTCAGAGATAAATTTCCGCCATTCAGGGAAGGGATAACAAAAGAGATGTTTACCGAAAAGATCAGGAGTATTCCGTTCCCTGTTTCAATAAATCAAATAAATATTAAGGACGGCAAAGTAAGCTATACAGAAAAAAATGAAAAGAACAGGCTTGAAGGTAATTTGCTCCTCACCAATCTAAATGGGAATATTTTAAACATTAAAAATCATGATAACAAGACAATTGATTCGTTGTCGCTGGCACTAACAGGGCGCATGCTCGACCAGGCGTTTTTCGATTTAAAATTAAACCAATCTTATACAGATCCGGCGAAAGGGTTCGTAATGGCTCTGAGCATTGAGCCGGCGTCACTGCTTTTTCTAAATCCTTTGCTCACGCCCCTTTCCAATGTAAAATTTACCTCGGGCAGTATCGATAAATTTCAAATGACGGCTAACGGTAATGAAACTTCAGCGCAGGGTGAAATGAAATTTTACTACCATGACATGAGGATTCAGATATTAAAAAATGGCGGCCTCGAAAAAGCCGGATTTATAAAAAACGTCGAAAGCGCATTAGTGAATTTTTTTATTTTAAAAAATAATAACACATCAAGAACCGGCCTTATTTATTTTAAAAGATTGCAGGATCGCTCGTTTTTTAATTACATGAATAAAATAATTTTTAGCGGTGTTATTACAAGTACCGGCG
>JBDTMP010000151.1:0-7569 GCA_039934215.1 Ginsengibacter sp. | reverse complement strand
TGATATGCCTGACACAATTGTTCCATCACTGCCACTATCAAAATTAATATTTGCACTTGATGGAGCATCTGTGCCAATCGCCTGCAAGTTGGCATTTGCATCAAAGTTGTATCCATATCCAATTATTACCAATTGCTTATTAATAGATCCGCTTGTCGTACTGCTGGTATATACCTGTACGGTATCGCCTGCATTCGCCGCATCTTGGGCAGATTGAAGATCGGCATAGTCTACACCGGTTAATGGCAGGCCATTGTAGCCGACACGAAATATTTTTGCAAAACAAAAATTGCTGATTAATAATGCAGCAATAAAAAGTGTAGAAAGTTTTTTGTACATGATTGTAAGTTTTTATGATGATCAAAAAATGAAAAAGAATTAAAAATTAAAAATTATTAATTACGTCTAACCTTATTAGTTATGTTTTAAAAAGAACTGTATCATGCTTATAAACTTTTGGGAAGTTTTAAACTTTCCAAAAGTTATACCGCCTTGGTTGCTTTATTCTTTTCCGGGTTCAATTCCTTATCTACTGGTAGTACTATTTTAATATAATAAAGAATTGCACAATTAATTATTAAAGCTGTTACCGTGAAAATGAATATTGCCATCATAAAGCATTTGTCGGTTTCGAAACTTTTGGAAACTTTATTGAATACTTCAGAAATATAGAACCTGCCTAACTTTCCAAAAGTTCACAACTGACTACTACTATTGCCTACTGCCTATTAAAACCTTACTCCAATTGACAATCCTGATCTAATTCCCGCCCAGGGCCCATCAAGTTTCATAGATGCGCTATTAGCAGAAACATTCACCGTTTTATTGATCAATGGAATATCCAGGTCTTCTAATTGTTGCCTTAAATCGTCTTGCTCTTCCTGCGTTAATGGCTGGTTTGGAACTCCAGTAAAATTTCCATTGCCGCTGCCATAATGTGGACCGAGCAGCCACCAGTCGAGGCATATATGCTTACCTATTGCCTTTTGAACACCGAATAAAATGCCGCCGGTATTAGCGGTAAAATCCCCGGAAAGGTTAATTTTATTTTGTACGTGTGAAATATCTTCGTAAGTAAACGGCATATTATTTACTGTGAACTTTGCATACCTATAAAAAGGGGCTATATAAAAGCCGCGGCCATATCCTTTCCTGCTTAAATAAAATCGTATTTCGGGAGTTATGGCAAAATTGCCGAGCCGTAGTTTTTCAATAGTTTCTTTTGTGTCAGGATCATCAGTTCCTACTATTTTTATAATTTGATTTTTAAAAGGTATAGTTGAAACAGGCATCGTTCTGAAGGCAACGGCCAATGAAATACTTTTTGTGATCGCCCTTTCATATTGCAGTGAATAATTTTTTAGAATAAGCCCTGTAAGGTTTATCTTAATAAAATTTGAAGGCGGTTTCAGTTTTATATTTTTGGAGGTAGAATCTGCCGGTGTACTTATCGAACTGTCCGCGGCAGCGGGTTCAGTTTGCGCATTAAGCTTAATTGTACTGCCAAAAAGGATTAAGGCAATAAGGTAAAATGATTTTATTTTCATTTTCATTTTCATTTTTTTGTGAATCAAGAATATTTTTTTATAAAATGTTGACAAAAGTTTAGCGCCATTATTCTTGTAAGGTTCTGCTACGCCCATCCGGTCTCACATGATTTCAAAGGTGTCTGGCCACTGGAAGTTGGACAGACACCTGGCGGTCATTTACAACTTTTAAAAAAATTTGATGGATTTTTTAAAAGTTGATTTCTATGTAAACCTTCCAGGTTTTTGTTTCTTATATTTCTTTAAAACCAATACCAGTAATTCCTGCAAAAGAAATAATGATGGATTCTCACGTAATTCTTGTCCTCATAAAAAAAATATCCAATGTTGCTGAAATCAAAAGCGCTCTCATTTGAATGCAATAATGGATGGGCTGCATCTCCCGCCAATAAATTTTTTCCGCCGCCCATTTTCCTTCCATTTTCAAAATTATTTTTCTGTAAATCGCTGGGATTAATACAGCAGCTTACTATCAAATAAGCTGAAAACATAATTTCTAATACCAGCCAGCAATTTTGTTTAGTCATTTGCATTATTCAATAATTAAACCCCTAACCCCTAAAGGGGAATGAGAACTGATCTTGTATATATTATCCCAAATTTCTAAAACAACCCGGCGAAATAAAACGGTGGTTTCCCCATTTTGCTCCGGGAAATTCCCCGTGTGCATTGGGTACAGATCTTCTATTATTAGAATTAAATTGGAAATTTCTTTTTGTATTTCGCAGAATTTGGAGAGGCTTTTTGAGCAACAGTTAAATTATCTTATGACACATACAAAAAAAATAGCCATTTATGGACATTTTTTAGTTATTTTCAGATAATAAAATACATCCGGAAAAGCCATAACAATATTTATGAACTTTTATGGCTACCAAAAAATACTCCGAAACATGGCTGGGCTACCTTGAGAAATTATATTCGAAAGACTTCGATCATCAGAAATTTAATATTGATGGAATTGAAAGGATGTTCATGTTCAATTCTAGTTTTCATTCGTTATTCTTTCACAGTATCCCAACGATTTATCTATTGGACTATACTACGGGAAAGTATTTGTTTATTTCAAAAAATTCGCATATTGTATTAGGCTATGAATCAAAAGAATGGATTGATAATGGAGTTGACTTTACGATTGACCTATATAACAAAGAAGATTTAAGATTGTATAATGAAAAAATATTTCCTGATAAATTACAACTTATTAAAAATATACCCTTAAAAGAACAAGAGAACTGCATTTTTTCTAATAATTACCGCCTTAAAAATTCCAAAGGGGAATTTGTGAACTTACTACAGCGAAATTGTTTTATAAAATCAGATGCAAATGGCTTGCCCTTAATAAGCCTGGGAATGGTGATAAATATTGAGCATTACAAAAAAGAAAATCCCGTGATACAGGTTGTTGAAAAAATAAATTTAGAAAATAATTCTGCGGAAACTATTTATAAAAAAGTGTATTATCTTAATGAAGAGAATATTATTTTTTCTAAACGGGAAAGAGAAGTGTTGCTTTGGGTTACCGATGGGCTCACCAGCAAGGAAATTGGTGATAAGTTATTTATAAGTGAAGGCACCGTAATCAACCATCGTAAAAATATGATATTAAAAAGCGGGACAAAAAATGCAGCGGAATTAATTTCATTTGCCATGCAGAATTATATCATTTAAAAATATCTTCCGCAAACTCACCGAGCAGTTTATTAAATTCAACAGGCTGATCTGAATTTACAAAATGGCTCGCGCCTTCTATTTTACAGATCATTTTATTCCATAAGGGCAGTTCGGCATTATCTAAATAGTTACAGTTTATAACTAGTTCATTTCTCCCAAAAATAATCAGTGAAGGAATATTTTTTTGTTGCAGTAATTCTACCTCATCATTATAATTACCATCAAATATTGACTTCGCAAGACTGGAGCGAAAAGGGTCTTGCACTCTTTTGAAATCTTCAAGAAAAATTTTTAAGTCTTCGTCTTCAGGTGAGAGAAAGATCTCATGAGCATAACTTACCACATCATTATCATGAGGATCATCAGCAAAAACAACTCCTACATGCGTACCGGGTTTTGCGATTTGCTCTACGGTATAATTTTTTCCAAAAACACAAGGGCCTGCCAAGACCAGGCCAATCGGATGAATTTTAAAAGCAAGCATCTCTGCAATAATATTGGTGCCTAAGGAAACGCCTGCAAGTATATAAGGTGTATTATTAGTTAGCTTGTTTATCACTTTGTACAATAATTCTGCAAGGTCGGGCAGGGTATAAGCTGTTTCAGGCGCCGCATCAGAATCAGCATGTGCGGGAAGATCAATGGCAATCATTCTATAAGCAGACAATGAAATGCTTTCAAATTGCTTTCGCCAGATTCGTTTACTCACAGAATTGCCGGGAATAAAAAAAAATGTTGACGGGGCATCTTTGTTTTTTTCTATATAAGCAATTTTTAAATCGTCAACGTGAACATATTGAGTATCCATGATGTAATTTATTTCAAATTACAATTTTAAAAAGATTAGTATGCTGAACCGTTTTATTTTTTTATTCATTATTTTTTTTGAGAGAAATTCATCTTCCAGTTAGATAATTTACAACTTTTGGAAAGTTTTAAACTTTCCAAAAGTTTAGTGGCATAGTTAAGGACAAAGCGTATCCATTAAGCCGATAAAAGTTTTAATGACTTCTTTCCATTTTTCTGGAATAAAAGGGATTTTTAAAATAGCTTGTAAAATCGGGCGTATTACATGGTAAATGCCGCATACTTTTTGCAGCACTCCCCCGGCATCTGTCTTTACATCTGCCGCTCTGAAATTTCCGGCTGCGCCTTTTTGATACTGGCTCAGGTCAGCCTTGTTAATGTGATCGTTGATCTGCTCAAATGTGATTTCGTTTTCCATGTATTTTGTTTTTAAATTTTGTGGCTTACTCTTTACAGGATTTTCAGCTTGCTCCTTTTGAAAATTATTTGATCATATAACCGGCCTAAGATAGTTGTCGGCATCGAAGGTCAGATAGCGTTTCAAGTCGCATTACACAACTGATTTTTTTTGCTGATCTTACCTGCGGTGCTTACTAAATAAAGTTCATCTATCAAAATTGTAAAAGCCGCAAAATAAATAATAGGGGAGTTTCCTCTTTTGTGTACGGGAAATTTCCCGTTTGCGAATACGGATAAATATTTCAATATTGTGCCATTAATAATTTTAAAAAAAAATTTATGAACAGGAATAATGAAATAATGACCGTTAAAGGCTATTACAGTGATAATTCTTTAAAACCTATAGATCAGGAACAGCCTTTTTCTGATTGCGTTGTGCCTAGACATTATGGAATGCCGATTACACCATGCGCTTTCCTGGAAATGCTCTACCGGTTTCGCGATAGTCCAACTGCGGGGCAGGATCCTTTTAAAAATGTCTGGTGGGTGGAATTTAGTAAGGCCTCCATTTTCAGGATTTTGGCTCAGGAAGAATGCGATTATATCCGATTTTATTTTGCTATTCCTGATGCTGAAAAAGACGAAGCAAGTTTATTATTACATGGAGTGGATCACGACCACAAAACAATTAAAGCCGAAATTTTATTAGATGTGTCTGAAAAAATGAACCAACAAACCGCTGCCCATCCTGGTGAAAAACTTAATGAGTCAACCATTTTAAATAGTTTAGCCTCCCCGGCTCCGCCAACAGAGGAAAAAGGAAATGGCGGTTTCGGCTTTCCAATAAACGGGGAGAAAAATGTAAAATCAATGAGTGACTTTTTAGAATCGGCTGGGCCATTTGCTGAAATGGACATTCACAATTTTACTAAAGAGTTTTTTGCTTATGCCGATAAGCAATTTTAATATATATGCTGGTTTATTTGTATTATTTTTTTATGGTTGTGAGTTTTATCACCAGCTTATTTTATTTGCGCCATAAAAAAATAAAAATTCTTTCGTCATTACTTTTTTTATCCATTGCTACAGAAATGGGGGTGGAGGTGATGAGCGCAAAAGGCTTTAATTATTTTATACTATATCACTTCTTTACTATTACCGAATATGCGCTTATCACCCTATTGCTACGGGATAGTATGAGAATACATCCTATAAGAAAAGTAATGCTTTATTCCATTTTCATATTTGCTGCCTTTTCACTATTTATAAGTTTTCGCGTGCAGGAATTCCGGCAGTTTCCCACCATTGGGAACAGCATTGAAGGGTTGCTTGTCATTACCTGGTGCATCCTGGCATTATGGTTTATTGATGCAAATTATAATACAACTATTTTTCAGCGCCCGGACTTTTGGTTTATAGTAAGCTTTCTGGTTTATTTTTCAGGAACTATAGCCTTTAACGGTATTTATAATTATCTTCTTAGGGATAAAACAGCCACTGACAGAAATCTTTTTTCAATCATAAACTCGTTTTGTAATTACCTGTTATATATATTGCTAATTATAGGAATTTCACGTTATAAATGGAAGAAATATATCCCGCAATAATTGCAGTTTCACTGGTGGTAATTATCTTATCATTGGGCATCGTATTAGCAATTGTAAATTATAAACGAAAACAAGAATCGTATTTACGTGAGAAAAAAACTATGCAGGAAGAATTTGAAAAGCAACTTTTACAATCACAAATAGAAGTGCAGGAAGCAACTTTTTCTGTGCTTGCTAGGGAGCTGCATGATAATGTGGGCCAATTGCTCAGCAGCAGCAAAATGCTTCTGGCAATTACACAAAGAAACATTGCTGATGTGCCGGAAACATTAATAATTGCTGAGGAAACTATAGGGAAAGCGATCAATGAATTGCGGTCACTTTCCAAATCACTTGATAAGGAATGGCTGGAGCAATTTGACCTCGTTGAAAATCTTAGCACGGAAATCAAGCGCATTAATGCAGGGCTTATTTTAACGATCCATTTTTTACACCCCGATAAATTATTGCTCAATGCTGAAAAGCAGATCATATTATTCCGCATCATCCAGGAAGTATTGCAAAATGCGATAAAACACGCGGAAGCAAAAAATATAGAGATTAAAATTGAATCACAGCCAGATAATATAACAGTAAATATAGAAGATGATGGAAAGGGGTTTATTCAAACAGCAAACGATGGCCTGGGCATACGTAACATGAAGCATCGCACAAAGCTACTGGGCGGCAACATTACCTGGAACACGAAGGCGAATGGATCTTCAATTAGCATACGATTACCTTTTAAAGAAAATGCGTAATGAAAATAAATATCGGCATAGTAGATGACCACCAGCTATTTTTAAAATCGCTTAGCATGATGCTGCAAAGCCTTAATAATTATGACGTGGTGGTAGAAGCTGTGAATGGAAAAGATTTACAGGAGAAATTGACCGGCAAAATGGCACCTGAAATTATGCTGATCGATGTGAATATGCCTGTAATGGATGGTATTGCAACCGCTGTGTGGCTCAATAAATATTTCCCGCTCATAAAGTTGGTTGCCCTTACAATGAATGATACAGATAAAAGTATTATCAACATGATCAGGGCAGGCTGCTGCGCTTACCTCCTGAAAGATATCCATCCCATCGAACTCGAAAATGCGTTACATGAAATTTATACAAAAGGCTATTACAATGCTGATGAAAGCAATATTAATTTTCGCCGTTTACTGCAGGCAGAAAAAGATGCTTTGAAAATAACGGATAAAGAAAAAACATTTTTGGAATTTGCCTGCAGTGATATGACTTATAAAGAAATTGCCTCGAAAATGTACCTGAGTGAACGAACAATTGATGGCTACAGGGAAAATCTTTTTCGTAAATTAAATGTTCAAAGCAGGGTTGGTATGGCATTAGAAGCCATAAGAAAAGATTTAGTGAAATTGTAAGAATGGAAAATAGTGAAAGATAGGGTGGCAATTTATTTTGAAAATTTGAGAATGCCGATAGTTTTAAGTACTTCGTTTGCTTTGTCCAACTAAAAAAAATTTATAGCATACCTATTTTTTCTTCAACCCAGACAGGTAATGTTCCAGGGCAGAAACCATGCTC
>JBDTMP010000150.1:0-9627 GCA_039934215.1 Ginsengibacter sp. | reverse complement strand
AAGGACTGCTTGGTGATTAAATTTTTCCTGTTAAATGCGCTAAAGGGAAAAATGAATTTTGGGAAAAGAAGATTGTTACTGTAAGTTATTTCGTTCGAATTGATAAAAGTACCGCTGCTGTTGCGCTTGGATGTATTAAATTCAACCCCTACTCTTATAGAATTCGTCATTCTGATCGCCTCTTTTGCAAGATTCCTGTCTGTAACACTTACATTGCCGGCAACACCAAGCAGGTTTCCTGAGCTTGCTCCCGATATATTACTGGTAGTATTATTTGCTGAATAACTCAATTCAATATTTCCCTCAAACGCATATTTTTTTACCGGGATTAATTTTATCACAAGATCAATAAGGTTGGTATCTTTCTTTTCAACTATATCTATTGTAGGGCTTTCCCACACCCCCAGCTTATAAAAATTATTTATCGTTTTATAATAATCATCCTGGCGATATACTTCCCCTTTTTTCACGAGCAGGTTATTATCAGGCAGATAAAACTTAAAAATTTTTTCATGATACCTGGTAATATAATTTCTTGAAACATGCTCTTTCAGTGATGAATCTCTATGATCATCACCGGGTTTATAATCGGGTAAAATATAAATATTATTGATAAAATATTTTTCGAGCTTGGTAGTATCGGGAGAATTATTTAGCTGGTAGCCCAATCTTATCGTTGGCTTATCTCTTTGCGCATTTGCTTCGGCAAGCAATCTCAATTGTTCAAAAGGATCCTCAGCAACGGTAGTAAGGGCAGCAATAGACGTATCACCCGTTACTCTTATTTCATCAGCAGTAAATTTATAAAAACCGTTATTGCGAAAAAGAGTTACGAGCCGGTTAGATTCTTCCTGTATCGAACTTTTTGTAACAGGTTTATTTTTTTGTAACGGAGATGCCGCCTGTGATGAAATGGCGAGTTGTTCCAGCTCGGGTTCATTAAAAAGATATGCTAAGGTATCAATAAGCGTTCGCTTTCCTGCTATCACATCGTAATTTGTAATGATTCTCTCCTGGTTGCCCTTTTTACGAAGGATAGTATCGAAACTATAAGTTACCTCAGGCTGATAGTATCCTAAACTCATCATGGAAGTGCGCATGTTTTCCGCTGATTGGTTTATAGCATTTGTATCAAAAACCGGAGGCTTTGTAATGTAATGAAGTATAAAGGCAACATCTTTTATCTTTACTCTTGCACTGTCATCAAGCTGCGTATTGAGCCTGGAATTTATAAGAACTCTTTCATCGCTACCCACATCATTTACCGTAAGAGCAATATTGGTTTTAAAAACGAAAGGAATATTTTTTTGATACTTTCGTACAAACGTAAATCCTGAATATTTTTTAGAAGTTGCGCACCCTGATGCAAAAGCCAATACAACTATCAAAACAAAAAATGAGGGAAATTTTATAGGAGGAATTATTCCATTCATAATAGAACGCCATGTTGAGCAAAAATATCGCCAAATATATTCAAAGTTTAAGCCATAAAAAATTAAGGGATGAAGAGGACGCTTTTATAGCAGAAGGCCCGAAGGTTGTCGCCGGGCTTTTAGCTTCGAAAAATTTTATCTGTAAAATAATTTGCGGTGAAAAAGAATGGCTTTTAGTAAACAAAATTTTATTCAATAGTCCTTTAACTGATATTTATGAAGTTGATGACCGTTCTTTAAAAAAAATATCCTTATTGAAAACCCCAAACAAAGTTATTGCTGTATTTAGAAAAAAGGAATCAAACTTTCAGCCGCAACTAAGCAATAAAATAACTTTGGTTCTTGATGATATAAGCGACCCCGGCAATATGGGAACTATCATTCGCATCGCAGACTGGTTTGGAATTGAAAATATGATTTGCAGCGAAAATTGTGTAGATGCTTATAATCCAAAAGTAGTGCAGTCAACGATGGGAAGCCTTGCGAGCGTAAATATATTGTACGCCGTTCTTACGGATTTCTTTCAAGCCCACAAAAATATTAACCTATACGCAGCCACTTTATCGGGCAAAAATGTTTCGGAATTTCAAAACCTGCACGAGGGATTTATTTTGATTGGCAATGAATCAAAAGGAATTAGCGATGAACTGTTAGCTCTGTCAAAAAATCAAATCACAATTCCGCGTTTCGGACATGCGGAATCACTTAATGCGGCCGTTGCTACGGGAATAATATTGTCGCATGTATGCCCCTGTGTTTAATGTTGGTTTCCACCTTTAAGGGATAGGGATTTTATCGAAACTCAATCGCCTTCACCGGCTGTATTTTTCGTATCAGCAAAGAAGGAATCACGAGCATTAAAAAACAAATAGCGAATGTAGCAGCATCAACAGCTATCACCTGCCACCACACTACATTAGCATGCGCTACATCCATAAAATATGCTTCCTCATCGAGCTTGATAAATCCGGTTTTTTCCTGGAGAAAACAAATTCCCAATCCCAGCAAGGTTCCCGCAATAATTCCTGTGACGGCGATAATAGAGGTGTTATAAATAAATATTTTTTGAATCGTAAAATTTTTAGCGCCAAGTGCTTTTAAAATTCCGGTCATTTTCGTTCTCTCAAGTACAAGAATAATAAGACAGGTTATAAGATTTACTACCGCAACCACCATCATGATCCCGAGTAAAATGCCCTTGATTCTTCCCTGCAGGTTGAGCCAGTCAAAAATATTAGGATATATTTCCTGTATCGTTTTACTGTACCATCGTCCCGGCAAAGCATCAGATTCGAAGATCAAATTATTTACAGAATCTGTTTTTTTATAATCATTTAAAAATATTTCATAGCCGCCGATTTCCCCCGGCGACCAGTCATTAAGGCGCTGGATAAGTTTGATATCGCCAAGACAAAAATTATGGTCATATTCATCTATACCCGTTTTAAAAATGCCCGCGATTTTTAATTTACGTGCCCGTTGGCTTCCATCGCTTTGTATAAAAAGTATGATCACGCTATCGTTTACATTCACTTCAAGCTGGCTGGCTGTGTATTGCGAGATATCGATGTCTTTACTATAGCCGCTATCGGCAAAAGATATCCATTTGCCCTTCATCAAAAATGAATTGATGCGGTTGAAATTAAAACTGCTGTCAATACCTTTCATCAGTACGCTTTCGATATCATTTTTATACCTGATGATGGCAGATTTTGTAGCATAGCGCTCTACGCTTTTTACACCAGGTATGGCACGAAGAAAGTGCTCGAGCGTGTCATTTCTTTCAATGGGGGATTCTTCAGCAATATTCGCCTGGGCTATCACTGTTTGTTGTACGCGTATATGCCCCCAGAAGCTGAAAACCTTATTGCTTATTACATTTTGGAAACCATTAACAAAGCTTAATGCAACTATCATCACTGCTACGCTTATCATGGTAGCGGTAATTGCCAGCCCGATTATAAAACGTGAAAAAGTTTTTTGCCTGTTGAAAGCTATACGCTTTGCAATAAAAGATGAAACATTCAAACCCCTTAAATTTGGTATCTTGTAAAACTAATTTTTTTTAAAACATTTAAATGAATTCATTAAGAAACGGACGCATTCCAAATTTCTTGCGATTGGTGAGGACATCGACTTGCGCACCATGCTGTGGCCGGTGTCTTTACCCCCCACGGTCGACACGTCCATGCAACAATTTGCAATGCAACTTAAGAAACACCATTTTAATTTTCTTTCAAATCATTTTTCTTCTTGCTTCATCGATATTTATTTATGCCCAGGCTCCCGACAGCATTTATGTAAATAATATAAGGACGGCAAAGCTCTACACTGTCGGAAATCAGCTAACCCTTCCCGTCATAAACCTTGCAAGTGGTGACCAGGTTGAACTTCATTTTGATGACATGGATGCTGATGTGAAATATTATTATTACACCTACCAGCTTTGTAACAGCGATTGGGCTCCTGTAAATCTCAGCCAGTTTGATTACCTCAAGGGATTTACGCAAATGCGGATAACGAATTACCGGTTTTCTTCAATTGCCTATACCCGTTATACGCATTATCAGGTGGTAATTCCTGACAGGAGCAGCTATCCAATAAAATCAGGAAATTATATCCTGAAGGTGTATCTGGATGGCGATACTTCAAAGCTGGCTTTTACAAAACGATTAATGGTCGTTGATAATAAAGCCGCCATAGTTGCTAAAGTCGTACAGCCTTTCGCTCCTGAATATTTTCGCACACACCAAAGAATTCAATTTAACGTGGATGCAAAAGTTATTGAATCATTTAATGCCCAGCAAATAAAAGTGGTCGTGCTTCAAAACTACAGGTGGGACAATGCCGTAAAAAATCTTGCACCCACATTTATAAGGGGAAATGTACTTGAATATAATTCACCGGATAAGGCGGTTTTTGGAGGAGGAAAAGAATGGCGGTGGCTCGATCTGAGAGATTTTCACTTACAAAGCGACAGGGTGTTAACTGCTGATTATAAAAAAAATTCCACCGATATATATGTGCGTCCTGACGGCCCGAGGGATGGCCAGCGCTATGTATATTACCGAGATCTGAATGGCATGTATTCGGTGGAAGCTATACGCGGATTAAATCCATTTTGGGAAGCCGATTATGCAACGGTACATTTTATATTTGCGCCGCCTAACGGGGCGGCCTATCCCAATAAAGATATCTATCTTTTCGGGCAGTTAACGAATTATAATTATGCCGACAGTTTAAAAATGATTTTCAATCCCGGTAAAGGAGTGTATGAAACCCATCTCTTTATGAAGCAGGGATACTATGATTACACTTACGTGGGAGTGGACAAAAATAATCCTGCCATCAAAAGCGAATTTGATGGCAACTATTATGAAACTGAAAACCTGTACACTATTTTGGTTTACTATAAATCTTTCGTGGGCCGTTCTGATGAACTGATAGGCGTGGCGACTTTCGATTCAAGAACAGATAAGCCGGGATTGAGTTTTTAAGAAATTTGTTTTAGGGAATATTAAATATTTATCCGGATTTTTTTTATTCTTATTTTTTATTGTTATGATAAAACTCACTTATATTTTTTTCGTGTTTTTAATCCTTTGCGGGTACGATGCAAAGTCCCAGTCGTCCAACGAATGGAAGTTGGCGTGGAGTGATGAATTTAATTATACGGGATTACCCGATAGTTCAAAATGGAGTTACGAGGTAGGAGGAAATGGCTGGGGCAACAATGAGAAACAATATTATACCGATGCTGACACGTTGAATGCTATAGTTAAAAACGGGGCGCTGGTAATTACAGCAAGCAATATTAAAAGCCATGAAAACGATTATACTTCAGCGAGGCTAACAACAAAAAATAAGGAAGCCTGGAAATATGGAAAAATAAAAGTGAGCGCTAAGCTGCCGGCCGGCAGGGGCTTGTGGCCCGCTATATGGATGCTGGGCGCAAGCATACATGAAGACGGCTGGCCAAAGTGTGGTGAAATAGATATCATGGAGCATGTAGGTTTTATGAAGGATTCCATATTCGGGACTGTACATACGGAAGCCTACAATCACGTAAAAAAAACGCAGAGAGGTTCAAAAGTATTTATTAAAAATCCTTATAGCGAATTTCATACCTACGCCGTTGAGTGGTCATCTGAAAAAGTTGATTTCCTGTTGGATGATGTAGTGTATTACAGTTTTTCAAACGAGCACAAAACGGTAAATGAATGGCCATTCGACCAGCCATTTTACCTACTGTTAAATATCGCGGTTGGAGGAAATTTTGGAGGCCAAAAAGGAATTGATGATACCGCATTGCCGGCAAGCATGCTTATAGATTATGTGAGAGTGTATCAAAAACTTTAGATGAAACCGGGCTTTGGTTTTATACAATTGTTATTATCCCTGTATTATTATTTTCGGAGCCAACACATAAATTATTCTTCCCGTTTTCCCTATATTTGCAGCCGGCAAGTCTTATACGGCCAGCTCCTGCAGAACTCCCCCAGGATCGGAAGATAGCAAGGGTATGTGGTTGAGCGGTGCGATGTAAGTAACTTGCCGATTTTTTTTGCCTGTGATTTTTTACGGCAATTTCCCAAAAACCTTTTTGCATAGCCAAAAGAATAGAATCGGATGCGTAAGCAATGCCGGAATCAGTATTGTAAGCGGGCATAAACAGACATCACTTCAGTTAATGATAATTTCCGTTAAATCATAATCAAATACCTTTAGGGTAAATTTTAAACTAAAAATAAAAAATTATATGAAATTCTTTATTGATACGGCAAATCTCAACCAGATAAAGGAAGCCAATGACCTGGGTATTCTTAACGGGGTTACAACCAATCCATCATTAATGGCGAAAGAGGGAATTAAAGGTGCGGAGGCTGTAAACAATCATTATAAAACAATTTGTGAAATGGTTGATGGCGATGTAAGCGCTGAAGTAGTTACGACTGAATTTAAAACCATCATTGAAGAAGGAAAAAAGCTGGCTGCTATCCACAAAAATATAGTTGTAAAAGTGCCCATGATAGTGGAGGGCATTAAAGCGATAAAATGGTTTACTGATAATGGCATTCGCACCAATTGTACCTTGATTTTCAGCGCGGGACAGGCGATGCTTGCGGCAAAAGCGGGGGCGGCTTATGTCTCACCTTTTATTGGCCGCATTGATGATAGCGGTTGGGATGGAATCGAACTGATCCAGCAGATTGCGCACATCTTCCAGGTGCAGGGTTATGAATCAGAAATACTGGCTGCATCCATACGCAGCCCCTTACATATAATTAAATGCGCTGAGGCCGGAGCCGATGTTTGTACCTGTCCTTTAGAATCTATTATTGGTTTAACCAAACATCCTCTTACCGATATTGGCCTTGCAAAGTTTATGGAGGATGCTAAAAAATTTCAGTAATGTTTCATTGTCCACTTTTCCTGGGAGAAGGGTGAGCGTGACGCTTAAAAAATGCCCTGCCAACCGAAAGGCTGGCAGGGCATTTATGTGTTTCCAGGGATATTAACTTTTCTTCTTTCGCGAAGATTTTGGAGACTTCATTTCTTCCATTAATTCATCCATAGTTTTTAATTTCTCATCATTGTTTTTTTTCTTGATATACAGCGTAAACTCTTTAGTCATTGAATGATCTGATCTTAATGTGGCATGAATAGTAATTTTTTCTTTTGAAAAATTTGGGTCGATCCAAAGATTATTTCCTGAAAATTTTCCGTCGCTTGATGTAAAAATTATATCAGAAGAATCAAGCGGAAGATAATGCCCGTCAGATAATTTGCCATCAATGTTTATATAGTTGTAAGTTCCCTTTTTCAGGCTGTCAGTATATAAGTTTACAAAGATGCTCTCAATCTTTTGAGCATGAGTAATAGAGGAGATTGTTAAGAAAACGAAAAATAGAATTTGCTTCAAGAAAAATATTTTGCTAACAGATTGAAAATTCTATGCCAGAGTTGCATAGTTGCCTTTCGTAGCTTAATTTTCACAAAACACTTAAGAATTGATTAATGAAGAAAGAATTTTATTCTGAAACGTTTATATCATCGCAGGTTAAAAAAAGTTTTGTCAGTTAAAAAATTTCCCTACATCTTTGTAATCATAAATGAAAATAAACAACACATACAATAGCTGGTGGCACACAATCAACTGATTGTGCCGTATGCTTTTATTTGTGAATTAATAAAAATATGAACCCGGCACTAAGCCGGGTTTTTTTATGCTATGAAGAAAACAGAATTATCAACCTCGTACAAAAAATTGTTGGCGGATGTTTTTACACCCGTTGGAATTTATCTCAGGCTCAGGGACCGCTTCAGGGATACGATACTACTGGAAAGCACCGATTTTCATGTGGGTGAAAACAGCTATTCATTTATCGGCATTAATGCGATTGCAGGTATAGAAATAAAAGACCTGCATGAGATAGAATATAAAATGCCCGGCGAAGAACCTAAAAAAGTTCCTGTAAGCAAATTAACGGTGATCGCGGATGAAATTTGGAATTTTATGCAGCGGTTCGCCATAGAAAAGCCGGCTGAGAATCCTGTAAATATGGCGCAGGGATTATTTGGTTACACGACTTATGATGCCGTGCAGTTTTTTGAAACGATTGCATTTAATGCTGATAAAAAAAATAATGCCAAAGATGATCCCGCCAAAATTCCATTGCTTCGTTATCGGCTATACCAGTACGTTATAGTTATCAATCATTTTAAAGACGAACTATTTATTTGTGAAAATCATATCAAGGGGATTGAAAGTGAAGTTGAAGTTGTTGAGAGCCTTATAAGAAGCAAAGACGTACCTGCCTATCCCTTTGCAATAAAAGAAACCGAGACATCGTCACTCAGCGATACTGATTATATTGATCTTGTAAAAAAAGGAATTGCCGGATGCGCCAGGGGAGATGTTTTCCAGGTGGTGCTGAGCCGTAAATTCCGGCAAAAATTTTCCGGTGATGAATTTAATGTTTACAGGGCTTTGAGAAATATAAATCCAAGCCCTTATCTTTTTTATTTTGATTATGGTGATTACCGCCTTTTCGGAAGCAGCCCCGAAGCGCAGTTAATCGTGAAAAATGGTACCGCTATAATGCATCCCATCGCGGGTACATTTAAAAGAACAGGAAATGATGTTACCGATGAGGCGCTTGCTGAAAAACTTTCAAAAGATGCAAAGGAAACCGCGGAGCATACCATGCTGGTAGATCTTGCACGCAATGACCTTAGCCGTATGTGCAGCAATGTAGTTGTAACACGCTTCAGCGAAATTCAATATTTTTCTCATGTCATTCACATGGTGAGCGAGGTGAAAGGTGATGTGGAAAAAGATATCAATCCATTTAAATTATTGGGAGTAACATTTCCCGCGGGTACATTAAGCGGAGCGCCAAAATATAAAGCCATGCAACTTATTGATGAATACGAAAATGACGCCCGTAGTTTTTATGGAGGTTGTATCGGCTTCGTGGGATTTAATGGAAGCATCAATCATGCGATCATGATAAGAACTTTTCTTAGTAAAAATAATAATCTTATTTACAGGGCGGGCGCGGGTGTTGTAGCGGCATCAATCCCTGAAAGCGAGTTGCAGGAAGTAACCAACAAATTAAACGCATTAACATCGGCAATAAAATCAGCAGAAAAAATTTAAGAATGAAAATTTTGATTTTCGATAATTATGATTCATTTACTTACAACCTTGTTCATGTTGTGGAAAAAATAATTCATGGAAAAGTGGATGTGTATCGCAATGATAAAATAGCGCTTGAAAAAATAGATGATTACGATAAAATAATTTTATCTCCCGGTCCCGGCCTTCCACACGAATCCGGGTTATTGTTACCGCTCATAAAAGAATATGCATCTTCCAAATCCATACTCGGCGTATGTCTTGGACACCAGGCGATCGGTGAGGTTTTTGGAGGAAGCCTTATTAATTTGAGCACGGTATATCATGGCGTTGCAACTAATATTGAGATTAGGCAGGGTAGGACTTTATCAAAAAATGATGTTTTTAATAATCTCCCCGGCGAAATAGAAGTTGGCCGTTATCATTCATGGATCGTGAGTAAAGAAAACTTTCCAAACGAACTTGAGATCACGGCGGAAGACGCGAAAGGATATATAATGGCATTGCGCCACAAAACTTTTGATGTGCAGGGAGTACAGTTTCACCCGGAAA
>JBDTMP010000149.1:0-5579 GCA_039934215.1 Ginsengibacter sp. | reverse complement strand
ACCACACAACCACCAATCCCGTACTTTTGTAAAAAAATAATTTTATGCAGGCAATTCTTGTAATACATAATTTACTCAGATGGCTCATAATACTGTTTGGAGTGTGGACAGTGCTGGGAGCTTTGATGGGTGTGGCCACTAAAAAAGAATTTACAACAAGTGATGGCCGAAGTAATTTCTTTTTTATGCTGAGCATGGATATCCAGCTTTTAACAGGGCTCGCATTATACTTTGCCGGAGTATGGTTCGAGAGGCTGAAGCATCTAAGCGAAAATATGAAAGACCCCAGTCTCCGGTTTTTTACAATTGAACACGAAGCAATGATGATAGTCGCATGGATACTGGCACACATGGGCAGGGTATTCGTAAAAAAAGCATTAACGTCACGTACAAAATTCATAAGAAGCCTGGTTTTTTTCGGAATTGCATTAGTACTTATACTATTTGCAATACCCTGGCCGTTTAAAGAGGCAGTGGCAAGGCCATTATTCAGGTGGTTTTAGGATTTCCCACTAAGCCGCTAAGAACCCAAAGAAAAGAAAAATACTTTGTGGCCTCCGTGACTTGGTGGGATATATCGTAACCGAACATAAAAAAATATTGAAAATTTAATGACAGATTTTTCGACCGACAAGCCAATTATACTGATAACGAATGATGATGGAATAACTGCGCCGGGCATACGTAATTTGATAGAAGCAGTAAAAGATCTGGGTCATGTAGTAGTAGTAGCGCCTGATAAACCTCAAAGCGGAATGGGACATGCCATTACTATAGGCGTCCCGCTAAGGTTGAATAAAGTAGAAGATATCTTTGACGGCGTGGAATCCTGGCAAACAAGCGGTACTCCTGTTGATTGCGTAAAATTGGCCGTTGATAAAGTTTTGCATCGCAAGCCGGATATATGCCTGAGCGGAATAAATCATGGTGCAAACCATTCAATTAATGTTATTTATTCAGGTACTATGAGTGCCGCCATGGAAGCTTCGATTGAAAGTATTCCTTCTGTCGGCTTTTCGTTGCTTGACTATAGATTTGAGGCAGATTTTACTGCGTCAAAATTTTATGTTCACAAAATTGTAAAGAGCTTGCTGCAAACAAAAATGGATAAACATCTTTTGCTAAACGTTAATATCCCTGCAATGCCTTTGGAATTAATGTGCGGCATTAAAGTTTGCAAACAGGCCTACGCAAAATATGACGAAGATTTTTATGAACGGGTTGACCCGCATGGTAAAAAATATTATTGGCTCACTGGCGAATTTAAAAATTTTGACAAAGGCACTGACACAGATGTGTGGGCATTGGAACATAATTACGTTAGTGTAGTACCTATTCAATTTGATCTTACTAATTACCAGTTAAAAAAAGAGTTGGAAAAAACCTGGGACGTGTTATGATATTTAAAAAAGATAATTTCATTTTCGGACTTGCCTTAGGTTTCATTGCACCGGTGCTGGGTTTTATGATTTTCAAACTTTACAAATTCCAGGGACTCACGCTGGCGGAAATGATGCAGTGGATGAAATTGAATCCCAACCTGATAACAGTTTCAATAAGTGTTTCCTTAATGACAAACGCCATTTTATTTACAATCTACATAAATGGCCATCGCGATAAAACTGCAAAAGGAATATTTGTGCTAACTGTTATCTATGCAATTATCGCCATGATTTTTAAATACTGGTAACCAATTGCCTTCCTTTTTTTCATCACGTCACTAATTTCAGAAAGTGTATTTGATTTTAATAAATGCAGAATTTTTTTGCATAAGATTTTTTAAATCCAACAAGAAAACATTTGTTAGAAATGGATAAAAAAAGTAGATAGTATAACCTGGATTTTGATTTCCTAATTCTAATTATCTTTAAAACCTTTATCGAACTTAAAATGAGGTATGAAGTATTACATGATTGCGGGCGAAGCCTCGGGCGATCTCCATGGCAGCAATCTTATTAAGGAACTTAGGAAATTGGATTCTTCCACTGATATAAGGTGCTGGGGCGGAGAAAAAATGGAAGCCGCCGGTGCCACGCTTGTCAGGCATTACAGGGATCTTGCGTTTATGGGTTTTGCAGAAGTAGTCAAAAATCTTCCCGCCATTTTAAAAAATTTTAAATTTTGCAAAGAGGATATTCTTGCTTACAAACCTGATGTTGTTATCCTTATTGATTACCCGGGATTTAATTTACGCATGGCCGAATGGACCAGGCAAAATAATTTCAGAAACGTTTTTTATATTTCACCACAGGTATGGGCATGGAAAGAGAGCAGGGTGAAATCCATAAAAAAGAATGTTGATAAAATGATTGTCATTCTTCCTTTTGAAAAAAAATTTTATAAAAACTGGAATTACGAAGTGGATTATGTCGGACATCCCCTGGTGCAGGTTATAGAAAATTTCAAAGCTACTCACCAGGAAATTGAGCAAAGAACCGACGTAATTGCATTGTTGCCCGGCAGCCGAAAACAAGAAATAAAAACAAAGCTTCCCTTAATGCTGGCGGCGACCAAAAATTTTCCAGACAATACTTTTATTGTCGCCAAAGCCCCTTCCATTGAAGATGAATTTTATGCGCCTTTTCTTACCCCTTTTCACAATGTAAAAATGGTTTCTAACGAAACGTATTCTGTGCTTATGCAAGCGAGTGCAGCACTGGTTACATCAGGTACTGCTACGCTTGAAACTGCCTTGTTCGGTGTTCCTGAAATTGTATGCTACAGGGCCGGAAACATTTCCTACCAAATCGCAAAGCGGCTGATAAAACTTAAATACATTTCTTTGGTAAACCTTATCATGAATAAAGAAGTAGTGAAGGAACTAATACAGGACGAACTCACTCCTCAAAATATCACCAGTGAACTAAATGAAATCTTGTACGATCCTGTAAAACGAGAAAGAATTCAATTTGATTATTACCTTTTAAAGAAGCAACTTTCTGAAGGAGGAAACGCATCCGCAAATGCCGCGGGAATTATCTATGAAAGTCTGCGATCTCATTCATGATACTATATTCAACCGGTTTATCTTCTTAGCAATTTTATGATGATGACAATAAGCGCGAGCAAAAAAAGCAATATGGAAAGCCTGTTGATGCCATGCATGTAGCCAATCCATTTGGTTCGTGGAGTGTTAGGATCTTTTTTTCTTAACCAGAGGTATTCACCTATTTGCTTCCATACTCCCATTTTGAAATTTTATATAAAAAAATACTGGTTAATTTTATGCAACCATTTGCAATCAGAACCACGTATATAAAAATCAAAGTTAGTTATAAACTTAAACGCGGTTATTATACAATGAAAAATATTATAACATTCTTTCTTCCTGTGTTGTTTACTTTATTTAGCTGTGCGCAAAAGACACAGGCAAAATATGAAATAATGAAAACTGATGCTGAATGGCAAAATCAGCTTACCCCTCTTCAATACAATGTAATCCGTAATGAAGGCACTGAGATGGCCTTCACAGGAAAATATTGGGACAATCACGAAGAAGGTATTTATAAATGTGTGGGATGCGGGCAGGAGGTTTTCGGCTCACACACAAAATTTGAAAGCGGAACTGGCTGGCCGAGTTTTTATGAACCTATAAAAGCAAAGAACGTAGCTGAAACGATTGATAACGCATTAGGAATGGCTCGCACTGAAGTACATTGCAGCCGGTGTGGCGCTCACCTGGGTCACGTGTTTAAAGATGGCCCTGATCCAACCGGCTTACGATATTGCATAAATTCCGCTTCGCTAACTTTTGATAAAAAATAAAATTTTTTAATCAATAAAAGTGGCCACCTTTAATTGATCTTTTTGAACACTGTGTTGTTTCTATTTCAATTGCGATAAGTATCAAAATATTTTTACGTCAGGAAAATGAAAAAAGTTTTAAAAAAACATCCCCTCGCCATCAGGTGGTTTCACTGGATAAATTTTCCGGTGCTTGCTATAATGATATGGAGTGGCATGTTAATTTACTGGGCTAATGATGTGTACCGTGTTGGCTGGGGCAGTAAAACAATTTTGCAATTTTTTCCCGATTCATTTTACAAAGCCCTCAATATACCTTTCAGGCTGGCCGAAGGAATGAGCCTGCATTTTGTTTTTATGTGGCTTTTCGCCATTAATGGATTTATATATGTTTTGTATTTAGTCTTTTCAGGCGAGTGGCGGTTGATCTTTCCCGGTAAAAAATCTTTTAAAGAATCGTGGCTTGTTGTACTTCATGATTTACACATAAGAAAATCAGCGCCTTCTAAAAAGAAATATAATGCGGCTCAACGAATTGCCTACACCTCCATAATTTTTATGGGAATAGGTTCGCTGCTTACAGGATTGGCAATATTTAAGCCTGTTCAGTTTCACATACTCGTAGCGGCTCTTGGTGGATATGAATGGGCCCGCGCCGAACATTTTATTCTCACCATTTTATTTACTTTATTTTTTGTTGTTCATGTAATACAGGTAATTCTTGCAGGGTGGAATAATTTTAGAGGTATGGTTACAGGCCTGGATGTATTGCCCCAGGAAAAAATACAATTGGCGACAACGCCTGTCATGTTGCCTATGCAAAAGATTGACCTGCCTGCCAAAAATATTCCAGCAGAAACTATAATTGATAAAGAAGATAAAGTCGAAAAAATCATAAGTGAAGACGTAACTCCCGAAGGCACGGCTGATACAAGTAATGAAAATGATATAGAAACTACCCGGGAGAAAAAATCAACTTCAAACCAGGACGACAAGGATCAACAAAAAGAAACAAATGAATTATAAAAAAGAAATATTTATTTCTGAAAAGAAACTACGAAATCAGACCATTCTTTCTTTTGTCGTATTTATTTTGTTCCTGATTGGGGCATTTTATTCCTGGAAGTGGCTTAATAAACAACCAACAGAGGCTGGCGCTCTCAAGCCATTGAGAACAGTTTTGGATTACAATCAAACTTTTTTTTCAAACTTTCTGAGTGACGGCCATCTTGCAAAATCTTATCCCCTGTCTGAAGCAGCGCCAAAGGTTAGGTTAAATGGAAATATTGGAATGAGTAACGGTTTCGATCCTGCTTCGTGGAAATTAAAAGTTGTAAAAGGCCCCGGGGATACTCTATTTATAACTCTGGATGAAATAAAAACGTTGCCAAAAACCGATATAGTATTTGATTTCAAATGTATAGAAGGATGGAGCCAGGTTACGCACTGGGCAGGTGTTAAGTTTAGTGATTTCGCAGCGAAGTATAACCTAAATGCTCAAACGCAATTAAAATATACCGCGCTTATTACACCAGATAAAAAATATTATGTTGGAATTGATATGCCAAGCATCATGCACCCGCAAACTTTATTGTGTTACGAAATGAATGGCAAGCCCCTGCCTCTTAACCAGGGTTATCCATTGCGCTTAATCATTCCTGTTAAATATGGAATAAAAAGTCTTAAAAGAATCGGGACCATTTCCTTCAGTAACGAACGGCCACCCGATTACTGGTACGAGCGGGGTTACGATTATTACTCCGGGTTATAAAAACTATCGCAAAAAAATAATATTATTTTTAATTTACTTCGAGATCATTTTTTGACGGCAGTTT
>JBDTMP010000148.1:0-4490 GCA_039934215.1 Ginsengibacter sp. | reverse complement strand
CGATAAAATCATCGTCTGTTGCATTGGGTAAAAGATCGCCTGCCAATTGATCTATCAGAAATTCATCGTAAGGCTTATCACTATTAAATGCTTTTATAAGCCAGTCACGGTATTTCCATATTTGGCGGCTGTCGTCTCTTTCGTATCCTTTTGTATCTGCGTAACGGGCAAGATCAAGCCACATAGCTGTCAGGTGTTCTCCATAATGGGGTGAGGCCAATAAGGAATCTACCAGTATTTCGTAAGCATTGACATTATTATTTTGCAAAAATTGATGGGCTAATTTCTTCGAAGGTGGCAGGCCCGTTAGATCTAAACTTACCCTTCGTAATAACGTAGCTTTATCAGCTTCCGGTGAAGGCTGCAGTTTTTCCTGTTGCAGTTTATCGTAAATGAAATAATCAATATCGTTTTTAATCCAATCAATTTTTTTTGCAGGTATTAATCCAAAAAATGAAGCCTCCGGCTTTGGAATCGGCTCCTGTTTTACGGGGATGTAAGCCCAGTGATCACCCCATTGAGCACCCTGCTTAATCCATCTACGCAAAATATTTATCTGATCTTCGGAAAGGGGTTGATGCTTAAAAGGCATCCGTTCTTCCGGGTCTTTGAGAGTAATGCGCCGGATCATTTCACTATGCTCAGGATCCCCGGGAACGATGGCAAACTTGCCTGATTTTGTTTTAGCTAAAGCATCTGAACGGAAAAGTAAACTAAAATTTGCCTGCCTGCGTACACCGCCGTGACAGGTAATACAATTTTTATTTATTATGGGTTTCACCTGCGTGCTAAAATCGATAACCTGCCTGCTGGCACTAAATGTAAACCCAATAATCGCTATTGCCAGAATGGCAATGATTATAAAAAGCTTTCTATATTTTGTAAACCACATATACATTTTCGTCTTTGAAGTAGATTAAAGTTAGCATTTTATTTTTTTCAGCATTTACGCCAAAGGACTCAATTTATCTTTTCTAAAATCAGTACTGAGATGCCGCAATATCTAAAATAAATAAAAGACTTTAATAATGAATCCCTGGTTTTATTTTTTCGTAATTTGTATTAAAATATTTTGTAAAAGAAATTAGAAACTACGCGACATCCCTGAAGCAGGATTGAAAATCCGAATATAAAATACCCATGTATAAAAAATTGATTGCTTTATTTTTATTAATTGCCATTTTCTCCTGTGGCATATTTTTTTTAGTCAAAAAAAAGAAGTTGGTTTTTGCCGAAAATAAGGAGGAATATGAAAAAGAAGAATTTGTAAAAAACCGGCTTCAATATGAATTTGATATTTTAAAAGCCCCCTCTACCGGCGAAATTCCAAAAAGCATTTTTCAAAAAGAATTAGCATTTGCCAAATCATTGCCTGTAAAAGATGCAAGAGGTTCCGGGCTTTTTACTCCTCAAAATCTTAATGCATACAATTTAGCGGGGCCCGATAATATTGGTGGAAGAACCAGGGCTTTTGCGATTGATAAACGGTACGGCGTAGGTGGTAACAAGATTATTCTTTCGGGAAGTGTAAGTGGAGGAATCTACCGTTCCGCCAATGGCGGGCTTACGTGGAATAAGGTTACTCCACAAAATGAAGTGCATAATGTTACATCCATTGCACAGGATACACGCCCTGGTTTCCAGGATACCTGGTATGCTGGTGGTGGTGAGGCCATAGGCAATTCCGCTGCGGATATTGGTGCATTCTATTTTGGATTTGGAATTTTAAAATCTGTAGATAACGGGCTTACCTGGACGCAGCTTACACTCACGGTTACTAATTCAGACGGTACTCTTTTAGCACCCGGCACGCTTGAAAATTTTGATAATGCTTTTGACATTGTCCATAAAATAATTGTGAGCCCTTCTAACGGCAATGTTTTCATAGCCGGGCATAGAAGGCTTGTGAGATCAACAGATGGCGGATCCAGTTTCAGGGTGGTATTTGGCAGCACCATACCGGCCACTTCCGACGAGGGGCAGATGGATATAATCACCAACGATGCGGGTAAATTATTCCTTGCGGTGAATGGTGGTAACCCGGATGGAAATCTTCGTGGAATCTGGACTTCATCTTCAGGCGATTTTAATACCTGGACAAGAATCGCAGGCGGTAAAACATTAGGCGTTGATTCATTACCCGGATGGAGAGCAAATTCCTACGACACTGCAGGGCCCAAGAGAATTTTACTTGCGCTTGCCCCATCTCAGCAGAATCTATTGTTCGCTTTTTATCAAAACGGTCTTGGGCAGGAAAATAGTAAAGGGGCTAATCCTGAAGCGGATCTTTTTAAGATAAATCTTACTGCAAACACTTCCACCAATCTATCTGGAAATATGCCGGATTTTCCTGGTCAGCTTGATGGCATAGACCCGATAGCGCTCCAGGGAGGATATGATATGGCGATAGCGATCAAGCCTGATGATCCCAATGTTATCTTTGTTGGCGGGACTAATTTATATAGATCTACCGATGGCTTTACATCAAAGACTAAAACAGAATGGATAGGCGGCTACCGCAAACAAAATCCAATAACACCTGAAGCATATCCAAACAGCCACGCCGATCTTCACGGATTATTTTTTGATCCTACAAATTCAAACACTGCATTTGCTATTAATGACGGCGGCATCCAAAAAACGGATAGCATCCTGGCCAATCAATCGACGGATCCCGTTCCATGGACGATGGTAAGCAAGTACCAGACACTTCAATATAATTTTGTGGCAATAGACCCCACAGCGGGGCAAAATAATTTTTTTGGCGGAGCACAGGATAACGGTTGTTACTTTAGGGCCGATGGTAACACCGCACCCAATGACCAGTTCAAGATAAGCGGGGGCGACGGAGCTTCCGTATCTATAGCTTCGGTTACAGCTGCTGATTTTACTGTTTATTATTCCGCACAATTTGGAAGTCTTACAAGGGATATTACCAATAATTTTACAACCATCACCCCAACGGGCCTTACTGCGAATCCTGATGGCGGCTTTGGAGATTTCGTCACTTATTTTAAAAGTGATTTCGATAACCCCCAGGATCTTTATTATGCAAATTTTAACCGCCTGTTCAGAACTACCAAAGCCTCTGTAGTAACCACATCAGGATGGGATGAACTAAAAGGTGTGGCTACAGCAGTAAATGCTTCAAAGCCGGCGGGTACAGATGTTTCTATTCGTGCGCTGGAACTTAGCAGGGGACCATACCTCGCAGATCACGTGTTATATATTGGAACTTCTGACGGGCATGTTTACCGGTTAAATGATCCGCGAAATGCGTCCCTTAGCGGAGCACCTTTGGATATCACGCCGACCGGCCTGGTGGGTAATATTTCTGATATTGCGGTAAACCCAAATGATGATGATGAAGTGCTGGTGACTGTTTCAAATTATCTCACCACCAACATCTGGTATTCTAAAAATGCAAAAAGTACATTACCATCCTGGAAAAATGCAGAAGGAAATTTAACGATGCCTTCTGTACGAAGCTGCATGATAGTAGTAAAAAAAGATGCATCGGGAAATCCTGCTACCGAGTATTATGTTGGAACATCAGTGGGGTTATACAGCACTACCGATATAAATGCTGCGTCCGTAACATGGGAACGTGAAGGAGACAATATTTTGGGATTGGCATTGATAACAACACTTGATTATCGTCCCCAGGACAATACGCTATTGGTAGGTACACATGGAAACGGAATGTTTTATGCTAACACGGGAACTGCAAATTACACTCCAAATGCCGGTGCAGGTGGAGGGCCAAATATACCACCTGATACATTTATTCAAAATCTTTTCCCAACTTTTACAAATAATAACCTGCAATACGTAACCGGAAATGTTTTGGGCGTAAATTCTATCCAAACAAGAATATACAATATGGCCGGACAGATTGTTTATTTAAATAATACCGCGTATACGGACGGAGCGATAAATGTGAAAAAGCTTTCTGCAGGAGAGTATATCCTTAAAATTGAAAGCGATAATGGCCGGTACAAATTCATAAAAAGATTTATTAAGTATTAATGCCATTAGATCTTTTATTTTTTTCAGGTAAAATAAAAACATGAAAATCGTATCCGGCTTATTTGTCGTACACATCCTTTTAATGTCAACCGGTTGCCCGCAGACAAACAAAATAGAAAAGGGCTATGCCTTTGCCAGGCCAGTTATCAGCGGTGTGAAGCCGAAAACAAGTGTCGCCGAAAATGGCAGCATAGTTGAAAAAAGTAGCAAGCCGGGAATGCAATATTTTATTTATGTTGTAACGACAGACACTTCGTTTCTTCCCGTAAAAAATATCCTGATCAATGCAGAAAAATATTATGCCTGGGCAGAAGCGGTAAGTGATTTTCCTGTTGTTGTTCCAAATAATAGTGGCGGACGAGAATATAATGATACATTGATCACTGCAGGTATGTTTAAAACATTAAAAATAAATGTTGGGCAAATACTACCATCTCCGGATACCGGTACCATTAATAACA
>JBDTMP010000147.1:0-14755 GCA_039934215.1 Ginsengibacter sp. | reverse complement strand
CGGCTTATACGATAGCAAAACAGATACAACACTGGCTTTGATTGCAGCCAAGCAAAAGGATACACTTATAACGCCAATAGTGATCAATGATGTGAGTGGACAGGTGGAAGCTAATTTTACTACCTACAACCTGCCGGCGGGGGATTATGAATTTGATTTGGAAATATCCAATGGCGCGGCAACGATGCTCTATCCCAAGCTTGGACAGATACAATTAGTTGATGCAGCAGCCTTTGAGGCAAATCCCGAGTTGGGTACACCTTATTTGAGAATGATAAGAGTAGGTAACGAAGCAATGGGTACAAGCATTTTTAGCCCAATAGTGACCGTGGAGCGCACAGCAGATGAGCCTAATAAAGTAATTCTAAAGATCGTTGATAAAAACGGTATACCTTTTAATCCGAACGCCGGTGAAATAATACGCAGGCCTAATGGAGGTGTTAATCCTATACCTCCTTACTTGCAAACCTTGCAGGATTATTCTTTAAAAACCGATGTGTTTGATGACAGGATGGAATTCACTTTTGGTGTGTTACCTTTTCCGTTAGCCTCACTCGGTAACGGGTATAATATTTATTATAGAATTCCTACACAATTTTTCAGTCATGATGACCAGGTAAAATACCCCGACGGGCAATATTCAGCAAACCCCAGGTTTGTTTTCAGGGCTTATTTACCCGGCACTTACCTGATCACTTATCATGCCACTGACATAACGCATAAATAAATTAAAGTTTGTTTTTTTCATAGCAGTCGTTTAACACAGCAGGAGGATAGAGTTCAACTTTACGCCTCCTGTTTTTTTTAAGAAAACAGTTATTTAAATTAAATGATTATAAAAAATTGTTCCTTGCTCTTTTTATCATTAATATCTTTTGCATATGTGTATGCACAAAATATTAACGACACCGTGCATCCTTCCAGCACCGAAGTTGTAAACCCCATACACAAAGCAAATTTCAATAATGACAATCAATGCCCACAGCGTAAGCAGGGGGGCAACCCACGAATGATAAATGGCTACCAGGTTTTTGATGGTTCTATGGATGGAGACCGGCAGGTAGATCCGCAAATTGCTGTTGGTGGTGGGTACATATTAGAAGGCTCCAATAAGGGATTAATTATTTACAATAAGAAAGGCGAATTTATACAAGGCGTTTCTCAAAAATGTTTTAATAACGGAATAGACCCCAAAATGTTTTTTGACATTCACAACAAAGTATTTGTATTTGATATGTGGTGGTATTACGACAAAGAAAAAACAAAGCCTGTAAATATTGCTATCTCTGAAACGAGCGACCCCAAGGGCGCCTGGAATATTTACCCCGTTTCCAGAACTGAAGAAGTAGACGGCGGCGGCATTGGCTATAGCAAAAAATGGATTGGCTATTCTTATCCGGGTGGAGAAGAAAATACTTTCATATTGCGTATCGCTGATGTGAAAGCAGGAAAACCTGCCACCATTTATCATTTTAAAGGTAGTCTCGGTAACCCGGTTTTTGTGCAGGATGACATAGATGATTTATATTTTTTTTCGATTGAAGATGATGATTTTATTATTCGTAAAGTTTCAGAAGATGCGAACGGGGAACCTTATAGCCAGGTAGTTTCCAAACGTCCTCATAACTTAAAATATATTGATTACCCGCCGCAGTCTCCACAAAAAGGAACTGAACAAAAAGTATCGAGCGGTGATCGAAATCCCAAAAACTGTGTATTGCAAAGTGGAAGTATTTGGTTTTCGCAGGCTGTCAATTGCGAGGGGCGTTCAGCAGTTCAATGGCATCAGATAAAAGCAAGTGATGGAACTATTCTTCAAACAGGATTAATCAGAAGTGATACCACTAATTATATTCAAACAACAATTGCCGTGAATAAAAAAAATGATGTGCTGATTGGTTTCCAGGAAGTGAATAGCAATTCATTTATAAGCCCGCGATTTACTTACAGAATGGCAAATGATGCACCAGGGGCCAACCGCAAAATTGTAAGCGTTGGTGAAGGAATTGGCGCTACTGATGGAGCTTCGTGGGGGGATTATAGCGGCAGTATTGTTGATGCGGATAACATGCTTGATTTATGGACTATACAAAGCAGGGCCAATATAAAAGGAAAAGCAGAATCAGTGATTGTAAAAATTCCTATCAAAAGAAAATAAGGGATACAGTATTTATCCAGGTTTCTTTTTTTGATAAATAATTTGAATAGCTGGCGTTTATGTTAGCGCAGTATTTGCCAAAAAAATAATACATTTTGATGCCATTGAATATTACGCAAAAGCTGCTGCATTTAATTCCTATAAAAGAAAAAGAGATTTATGAAACGTTTAATTTTTGTATGTATTTGCCTGTTGTCAATTTCTATTTGTCAAAGTGTTTTCGCCCAGGAAACAAAAACTCTTTATGACCCTAAAAATGTATTCGATCCGTTATTTTTTACTCACGATGGTACTGGCTTTAGGAGCGCCAATGGAGCGCCCGGCCCTAAGTATTGGCAAAACAGTTCTGATTATTTAATTCATGCTGCATTGGATGAAAGTGATACTACCCTTACAGGGGATGTTTTGATAAATTATACCAACAAAAGCCCTGATACTTTAAATTATTTATGGTTGCAGTTAGATCAAAATCTTTTTGATACTGGTTCACGGGGCGCAGCAACGACTGTTGTAAGAGGAGACCGCTTTGATGCAAAAGGATATAAAAAGGGCGGTTATCATATCCAATCCGCTTCGGTATTATACAAAGGAAAAAGCTATAAGATTATTCCTGTAATTACTGATACACGCATGCAATTGCGTTTGCCATTTTCCATAAAACCCAACGGCGATAAAATAGATATTACAATAAATTATTCTTTTTCTATTCCTCAGTACGGAGCCGATCGTATGGGTAGGTTATACACCAGGAACGGAGTAATATACCAGTTGGCACAATGGTATCCGCGTATGTGTGTTTATGATGATGTAGAAGGTTGGAATACGCTGCCTTATACCGGCACTGGTGAATTTTACTGTGAGTATGGGAACTTTGATTATTTTATTACCGCACCCTCCGGAATGATTGTGACAGGATCGGGCGATCTGCAAAACCCTGAACAGGTATTAACCTCCACTCAAATTAAAAGATTAAATGAGGCGCATAAAAGCGACAGCACCGTTCATATTATAAATGAAAATGAAATTGGCGCTGCCTCAATGAGGCCTGTGCAAAAAGGCACATTGACATGGCATTTTAAAATGCATAATTCCCGTGATATTTCCTGGAGTGCATCCAGGGCGTATATGTGGGATGCGGCACGTATTAATTTTCCTTCGGGAAGAAAAGGTATTTCAATGGCTGTTTACCCGGTGGAAAGCAAGGGCTATGAAGCATGGGGAAGGAGCGCGCAATATTTAAAGCAAAGTGTTGAATATTATTCTAAAAATTATTTTGAGTACCCCTGGAACTCTGCAGTGGCAGTAGCTGGTGTGGCATTGGGTATGGAATATCCTGGTATTGTTTTTTGCAGCTACAGCATTGTAAAGGATGATCTGTGGCACGATATAACGCATGAAATAGGTCATAACTGGTTTCCAATGATTGTGGGAAGTAATGAGCGGCGCTATATGTGGATGGATGAAGGAATGTGCACTTTCATAAATGGTTATGCTTCCAATTGGTTTCATGATGGTGAGTATGCTGACACATCCCATCAGGGCATATTAAATATGGCTGCTTCTATGAAGAAAGGAAAAGACCCACTAATGACTCCTCCTGAAGCAATGAGCGAAGGAGGGATGTATTATTATAAAACCGCTGTTGCTTTAAACATTTTACGCAATAATGTTTTGGGCGCTGATAGATTTGATTATGCATTCAAAACTTATATAAGGCGGTGGGCATACAAGCATCCGCAACCAAATGACTTTTTCCGGACAATGAATGATGCCGGTGGAGAAGACCTTAATTGGTTTTGGAAAGAATGGTTTTTTGAAACATGGAATCTTGATCAATCGGTAAAAAATATAAAATACATAAAAGAAAATCCTAAAAACGGAGCGCTAATTACAATAGAAAACCTGGGGCAAATGGCATTACCGGTAATTGCAAAAATTACAGAAAGTAATGGACAATCACATGAACTAAATTTACCGGTAGAAATATGGCAACGCAGCGGGGAATGGACTTTTGCATACAATTCCACATCGCCGGTTACTTCTATAATTATTGACCCACACATTCAATTGCCGGATATAGACAGAGCTAATAATACATGGCAAGCAACACAATAATTTCAGGAAATGCGGGGAACAGAAAAGCTGCCCGATAGTAAAATTTGAGGCAGTTTTTTACAATATAATATCACTTATTAATCCGTTCATAAAATTTGCATTGTAATTTTTAGAAACCATTCATTCAGTTTAGATTTAGTGCAAACGGTTGCCTGTTCATTTATTATTATAAACCTGTAGTTTTAAACAGGCTCTACGAATATTAGCATGAGCTACATATAATTACTGATTCTATTGTTGTACCCGGTATAAAAAATTTCCAACCAGCAAAAACATTTTAATTTGAATGAAAAAATATTTGTTGGAAAAGGGAAAGGATGTTTACTGACTATAAAATAGCGCTTAGGAATTTTTATAAAAATTATATAATAGAAATAACCAAACACACAATCATTATGAACAGAAAAGATTTTATTAAGTCAGGCGGCCTTGCTGCTGCAGCCATTGCATTCTCACCACAGGGGAAATTTTTTGTGAACTCCGCAGATCCAAAAATAAGGCTGGCAATTATTGGCACAGGCGCACGTGGACAGGGCCATGTTGATTTAATGTTGCGACGCGATGATGTAGACCTTGTTGCCATTTGCGATATAGATGACCGTGCATTAAATAATACAAAGGAAATTATAACAAAGAGTGGAAAGAAAATGCCACAGGTTTTTACCGGTGATGAATATGCCTGGAAAAAAATGCTTGAGATAAAGGGAGGTTTGGATGGAGTTCTTATCGCGACGCCGTGGGAATGGCATAAACCTATGGTGATTGGTTCATTGGAAGCGGGGCTGAAATATGTAGCTACAGAAGTTGTTTTGGGAATCACGTTGCAGGATCACTGGGATGTAGTGAAGGCAGCAGAAAAATACAACGCCAATGTCATGATGCTTGAAAATGTTTGCTACCGCAGAGATGTAATGGCTGTGTTGAATATGGTCCGGCAGGGTTTGTTTGGCGAAATGATCCACTTACAGGGAGGATATCAGCACGATTTGCGGGGCATAAAATTCAATGACGGCGGACATGGAAAAGCACATGGGGTTGAATTTGGTGAGAAAGGATATTCTGAAGCGCACTGGAGAACAGAGCATTCTGTGCATCGTAACGGTGACCTGTACCCGACGCACGGAGTTGGGCCGATTGCTAATTATATTAATATAAACCACGGCAATCGTTTCCTTTCATTATGTTCCTTTTCTTCCAAAGCAAGAGGACTCCATAACTATGTGGAAAAATGGGGCGGTAAAGATCATCCCAATGCGAAAGTGAATTTCAAATTGGGCGATGTAGTTACCACTTCTATTAATTGTGCAAATGGGGAAACTATTTTGTTGCAGCACGATACTGATTTGCCGAGACCTTATTCTTTAGGTTTTCGGGTACAGGGCACTGAAGGATTGTGGATGGATCTAAATAATAGTATCTATATAGAGGGAAAATCTGCTAAAGAGGATGAATGGGATGAAGCCAAATCATGGCTGGATAAATATGACCATCCTCTTTGGGCAAGATGGAGCAAAGAGACGGCAGGCGCAGGGCATGGCGGCATGGACTTTTTCGTGATACATGCTTTTGTAGAATCAATAAAACGTAAAACCCCCACACCAATGGATGTATATGATGCCGCTGCATGGAGCGCCATTACACCATTAAGCGAGCAGTCAATAGAACTCGGAAATGAAACGGTAGAGTTTCCTGATTTTACTAGTGGCCAATGGATGTATAGAAAGCCTGTATTTGCTTTAGGTAATGAATATTAAATTGTATAGATGCCGCTGATTATTGCCTGCGGCATCTATTCTACAAAGGCCTCACCCATATTTTCCTATAACTTATTGGCTCGCTCTTATCGCCATGTGCCTGTAATTTTATAGGAGCTGCCCCATGGCGTACATATTTTGGAAGGCCTATATACGGTGTACCTCCTCTTAGCTCGAAATTATTTTGTACGAGAACGTTGTTAAGAAAAACGGTTGCCCGTGCCGGAGATTTTAAAGTGCCATTGTCATAAAACCTTGGAGCCGTCCATACAACATCATACGCCTGCCATTCACCCGGCTTACGTGAAGGATTTGCAAGTGGTATAGATTGTTTGTAAATACTTCCCACCTGTCCGTTTACGTAAGTTGGATTATTATAATTATCCAGCACCTGCAATTCATATTCACTCACACTATGTGGAGATGCTAAAAATATTCCGCTGTTTCCTCTCGCCTGGCTGGATCCTGTTACATTCGGAGGAATGCGGAATTCTATGTGCAATTGATAATCCAGAAACTTTCTTTTTGTCTCAATGTCTCCTGCCTTTTTATTTACTGTTATGATATTGTCTGCCACTGTCCATGCTGCGGGCTTTGTTGTATCACCGGTCGAAACCCATTCGCTGAGATCTTTTCCATCAAATAAAACTATTGCGTCGGAAGGAGGATCTCCATAATTGGCTGCAGGTGTTACAACGGGTGGAACAGGGGTGTAAAATTCTGTCTCTTCGGGTGTCATTTTGATAGGTGCCGGATCTCCCATTTTTTTGAGTGTATCATTAGTAAGTTGTGCGGAAGCGGCCATTGAAAACAGGGACATTGATAAAAATAAAAAACTGATTTTCATTTGATGAATTTATTTATTAATTGATAATTATACGTTTGGTAATTTATAGCCGTTGTGATACTCTTTCATCATATATTTTTTGTTGATTGCTTCATCTGTAAATTGCTCTTTTTTGGAATCCCATTCCAATTTTTTTCCGCTGCGAAAAGCAATGTTTCCCATTTGGGCTACAGTCGCAACATGTGCTCCTGCCTGTATCGGGCAATGCAGGTCATCCATCTTTCTCGATTTCACAACTCCTACAAAATTTTCCCAATGCTTATCCAAACCATTATCAGAAGGCTTTACAAAAGGCTTGCTGGCTTTATGTTTACTATTCTTTTCTTCTATTACTTCCCAGCCACCACGATCAAGAATTAATGTGCCGTTGTTGCCAATATATGCAATCCCATGATCACGATTGTAAGAACCATTATCAATACCCATAGCGGAATCCCATACCATATTGAAGCCATCAAATTCGTATAACGTAGTAAGTGTATCCGGAGTTTCTTCATAAAGATCAGGATATGCAAACCGGCCACCTAAGGCAGATACGGATTTAGGAGTCGGAGACTTCATTCCGAGCAATCCATAATCCAATAAATGTACTCCCCAATCTGTCATTAAGCCACCTGCATAATCCCAGAACCACCGGAAGTTAAAATGAAACCGGCTCGAATTGAAAGCCCTTTTTGGCGCAGGCCCGAGCCACATTGCATAGTCAACACCAGCGGGAGGCGCTGTATCCGGCACAACCGGGCCTGGCTGCATCCATCCCTGGTAACACCATACTTTTACCGTGCGTATATTTCCAAGCACACCGCTTTGTACATAATCAACCGCATCCCTAAAATGCTGCTGGCTGCGTTGCCATTGCCCTGCCTGTACAACTTTGTTATATTTTTTTTGCGCAGCAACCATTGCGCGGCATTCACCTATTGAATTGCCTACCGGCTTTTCGCAGTACACATCTTTACCTGCTGCACATGCATTCATCATAATCAATGCATGCCAGTGGTCGGGAGTGCCTACTATTACCGCGTCAACATCTTTATTATCGAGCAACTTGCGGTAATCGCCGTAGGTTTTTACATTGGATGTATTAACATTCAATTTTGCCAGGTCTGCCATTCGCTTATCCAGTACATTTTTATCAACATCACACATTGCCACTACATTTACGCCGGGGATTTTCAAAGCTGACGTGAGATTTGCAAATCCCATTCCGTTCGCGCCAATAAGCCCAATGTTTAACTGGTCACTGGGAGCAACCTTATTTTTAAAAATCGCAAAGGCGTTATTATCTATTGCAGATACCAATAAGCTGCCACCAAGTACTGTAGCAGAATTTTGTAAAAACTTTCTACGTGAGTTCATTTATTATAATTTTTAAAGTAAAACAAGAATGTTGTACAACTGAAAGCATTATGAAGGCGATACTTTTTTACGAGTGGAAATACAAGCAGTTTATTTATAAAAAACCGCTTTAAAATTATGTGCTAATATACGGCATTATGTAAATCGAAAACGATGAACCTTTAACTGCAAAAATTATTTAGATTGCAAAAAGCAGCAAAGACCGTGATCTGCGCTATGTTTACAAATAGGAATAAAAAACATTATTTAATTTACCTGTTTAAAAAATCCTGGTAAGATTGCTGCATGTATGCTTTTCCAAAGTTTATAGCAGACGAATCAACCCCGGCATCTTTATAAATTATTTTTTTCGAAACATTGTCTATCGTCACTGCGCCTGAAGGTGTAACAAATCCAAATCCATTATTGAAAGTATAAAAAGCAAATTGTCGTGCGGAAGAATCCAGCAGATCTTTACCCCATTTAAAATCGGTGGCATTTATCCCAAGCTGATGCAAAACAGTTGTTGCAATATCAGTTTGCGAGCCGGTGTTTTTTATCACACCTTTTAATTGTAAGGCCCCCCCGGTAAATATTAAAGGGATATGAAATTTAGAAGGCCTGTCATTTGAATCGTGGCCCGGCAAAGGATGGCCATGGTCTGCCACCAATACTACTAAAGTATTTTGCCACCAGGGCTGTTTCTTTATTTTTTCAATAAAGTTACCAACGGCACTATCTGTATAATAAAAAGCATTTTTAAAAAGTGTTGTTTCATCGTCGCCTTTGAAATGAGGAGCCATTGGAACATCATAAGGCTCATGACTGCTCAATGTAAAAATGGTTGCAAAAAACGGCTGCTGTTCTTTTTGAATATCTTCAAAAAATCTATTTAAAACAATATGATCATGCACACCCCATGAAGTAGTTCTTTGTGATGAAGGAAAGGAATATTTACTTACCAGTTGCTGGAAGCCAGCATTGACGAGGTAAGATTTAATGTTGGCAAATTCAAGTTCCCCGCCATAAGTATAACTCGAATGGTATCCTTCTTTTTCAAGCGATTTATTTATTGCGGGAAGGTTTTGAGTTTTTGATGGTGTTTTAACTATTGAAGTTATTGCCTGGTTTGGGTAACCACTTAACACGGCTACTTGTCCTTTCTCACTCCGGTCGCCTGCAGCATAAATATTTGTAAACGATAATCCTTGTGCTGCAATTTTATCGAGATTGGGAGTTACTCCCGGCTCACCGCCAAGGCACCCAATAAGCTTGGCAGTATAGCTTTCCATGATAATAAAAATAATATTGGGCTTTTTAACCGATAAGATGGAAGGGGTTTTTATAGGACCTGCATTATATAAACTATCAACCAATTCTTTGGCTTTTTGTTCAGAAAAGTATTTAAAAGGATTCTGATCGCTGTTTTTATTAAGAATTGAATGTGTAAGATTCCAGGGCAAATTAAGAGCTGCATGATCGGCGAATAATTTTTGTGAAAAATAAACATCGCTTTGATTCATGGGGATTTTTTGAATGCCGCCGCGGATAGGGACAAAAAGAAAGACAAAAAGAAAAAGGGAAATTATTATATCCGAAAAAGTAACCCGCTTATTTTTTTTATGAAAATAAAATACAGTCCTGTTTTTTTTATATATCCAAATAAACAGGAAGCTTAATGCAAGAAAAATTAATAACAGGAATAATAACGGAGCAGATGAAACGGAACCTCCCATTTCTTTGGGCGATTTAAAATATTGAAGTGGCGTGGCATCCATTCTGTAGCCCCATGCGGTGTACAGTTCAAGATCGGCTGTCGTTATAAAAGAAAGAAGTATGATTAGTACAACCGTGTAGATTTCAATTATTTTACCAGGATTGAATTTTGGAAAAATGGTTTTTATAAAAAAAAGTAAGAAGGGTAAAATGCATATGTAAGCAGTGAAAGAAATATCCATTCTCGATCCGTAAACAAACACCTCAAATATTTCATTAAAAGCTAATTCACTTGTAAGCGAATGATGATAAGCTAAAAACAAAGCCTTCGTGACGACAAAATAAAGAACCCAAAAAATGAAATAACTTAGATAAGCTGAATATTTTTTCACGTCGCAAAAGTACCAATGTTACCTAATGTTACCATGACCGTTAATGTATTTGCCAGCCTCTGTGGCGTATCTTTTAAAAACACATCGCCTTACCCCGGCATAAGAATTACAAAAGTTAAAATGACATTTGACCTTAATCTTTTTAAAATGATATCACGTATTTTAAATAAATAAATTTTTATGAAAAAGTTTCGGTACGTATTTTTTCTTTCAATTCCACTTTTTACTTTATGGTTTTGTACTTCCTCGTCAAGTGTAAAGGAAAAAGCAACGGGTAATGGTGTACAGGGAGAAACAAAAACCTCAGCCGGCAATAACGTTGCTGTTCTGGAATTATTCACCTCGCAGGGCTGTTCAAGTTGTCCCGCTGCTGACAGGCTGCTGGATGAGTACAGCAAAAAGGAAAATGTTATCGCACTTTCTTTTCATGTTGATTATTGGAACAAACTGGGATGGAAAGATCCATACAGTTCTTCAGTATACACGCAGCGGCAATACAAATATGCTTCATCCCTTCACTCGCAGGTTTATACGCCGCAACTTGTTATAAACGGAGAAGTTGAAATGGTAGGAAGCGATGCAAAAAAAATTGACAATACACTGAAAAAAGTTTGGTCGCAAGATACAAATTCAAACCTTTCAATTGAGAATGTAAGACTTGAAAATGGGAAGGCTAATATTAATTATACAGTTAAAGGAATTGAGCGTAATTTATTATTGAATATTGCCCTTATTGAGAAGAAAACAGAAACTGCTATTAAGTCTGGTGAAAATGGAGGAGTTACGCTCCATGGTACTAATGTGGTTAGAAATTTTAAAACTATAAGCAAGCCGGTTGAAGGAAAAAGCATTTATGCTATTGATGTTCCGGAAGGTATTGATCTAAAAAATATATCTATAATATTATATTTGCAGGAAAGTAATAATCGAATTATAGCGGGACAACAGGCGCAGATTACAATGTAGAAAAATATATCTACGGTTAATTTTAATCATTTTGGCAAATTATAAAAAATAAACCCTCCTGATTTTTTTTCAGAAGGGGTTGATTTTAGAAACAAAATAAATTATAAAGTTGTTACCGTAGTAATAGAGGTTATTTTAGATGAAGTAGGAATTTCCTGCCCCATAACATTCACCGTTCCCGAGGCATCTGAATTGGTTGTATTCTTTTTTATCACACCCGTTTTTGCGTTAACTATTTCTTCGCCGGTAAACTTGCCTTTAGTTTTAGTCTCGATTTCCATACCCTGCATTTCGGTTTTTACGTTACTGTCCATTGTACCAGCAAAGGAAATGGTATAATCATCACCATTAATTTCCTTCAGCGTATAATTAGTGACTTTAGTAATTCCATTTTTTGAGGAAGAATCAGACCAGGTGCTCCCAGCCTTAAATCCTTTCGGTATTATTTCAAACGCCATTTTTGCCCCATAGCCCTGCTCTGCAGGATCACCGCCCAATTGTTTCATCATCATCTCAGTGGGGTTGGCCGAGCTATTGGTTTCGGATGCTGTATCAGTCTTCTCCTTGAGAATTACATTTCCTGATTTATCCATTACAACATCTTTTGGCTGGTTAATAATGTCTTTGAAATTTTTACCTATGTCACCATCCATATCTTCTTTTTTATCGGAATCAAAATTCATATCCTGCCCCATAGCATTAACGCTCATTTTCATAGCTGTAATAGTATTGACAAAATTGATATTTTCACCTTTTATGTCCTTTACTTCAATTCTATAATTTGAAGAAACATCGGCCTTTGATTCCATGGTTTGTCCCATCATTTCAGAGGAACTTGATGTAGTAATTTTATTTTCAACAAGATATTTTTGACCGGCAGGAAGGTTTAATGCGCCAGTGGATTGTGCCAATGCAACAGTACTTGTGATGACTACCGCGGAAAATATGATTATTATTTTTTTCATTTTTGCTTTTTAATAATTTAATCTGCAAATATAGCGTTGCAACTGAAGAATAAATATGCTTGTAAAACATTTAACTTCCAACACTTTTCCAAAGAATTGAAAGGGTTCCAAAATATTTTATAATTACCTTTTCACAAAAAATAAATTGGTAACTCAACATATCATACTTGCAATTTTATGGATACTTTATTGTGTTGTTCATAGCCTGTTCGCTTCAACAAACGTTAAGATGTATTTAGAAAGAAAGTTGGGATATTTCTTTCATTATTACAGGTTGTCTTATTCGTTATTTGCAACGATTACTTTGGGGTTGCTTGTTTATTATCAATATTCTATAAAGAGTGTTTTGTTATTCAGCTCATCAATGATCGGGTATGTAGCTTTAATCTTTTTTGTATTTCCGGGTTTTATTTTGATGGTTGTATCAATCTACAAATATTTCAGATTGTTAAGCGGCATCAGGTCGCTTTACCATAAAAAGCAACTATCCATTTTAAGGGTAACGGGTATTCATAAATATATGCGGCATCCATTATATAGCGGGACTATATTATTTATTTCCGGGATTTTTTTCATTTTTCCTATACTGAGTAATTTCATAGCGGTTTTTATAATTACGATTTATGTTATCCTGGGTATTAGGCTGGAAGAAAAAAAGCTATTGCTTGAGTTTGGTGATTCTTATAAGGCCTATCGTGCAAAAGTTCCTATGTTAATACCGGATTTCAAAAAAACCGGGCAATAAAAAAGGTGGCCAATTTGGCCACCCTGACTTTGTTGGAAATATCGATCTTAGCCGATTAATTTCACATTAACGGCATTCATGCCTTTCTGTCCATTCTGCAAGTCAAATTCTACTTTGTCATTCTCTTTAATTTCATCAATTAAGCCGCTTGCATGTACAAATGTTTCCTTTGCGGAATCATCGTGTTTGATAAAACCGAATCCTTTCTCACTGTTGAAAAATTTAACGGTTCCTGTTGTTTTGTTGTCCATTTTGTTGTTGTTTATTAAAATAATTAAATGCGAAGATAAGCATTTAAATCTTATAACAGACACTATGTAAATACAAGATGTTAAAGTCAATTGTCTCCACGCATGGCAGAAAGCTGCATTACGTCAAGCAGATTAGTTGCAGTAGGAGAGATTGTGCTGCTCAACATTATCTCTTTCCATTTATTGATTTTTTTATCCCATACCGGCCTGGGAGGGTAATCGTTATTTGCGGATACAATAAGTGTCGCAACTTTCGATGAAATCTTTACTGGCTGACCCCCCGGGCCAGCAATAGTAATATATTTTTTTATATTGCCCCGTTGGGTAAAATTTCCGGTAACTAAGGATTTATCCTTTGATGATTCTATTATCGATTTTAAAGTTTTGTTATTTAGTGAATCATTCCGGTCTTTACTTGCTATACTATCACCGGTGATGGCAGATACTGAAGCAGTTTGGCGATCGTCAGTATTTTTATTCTTTTCAAATAATAAAGAACTTATAAAAATAATAAGCAAAGATGCCGCTGCGGTCACGCTGTAAAATATAAATTTAGACCTTTTGCGAAACGCGGGAATTTGTACAACCCTCGTCTCTCTGTTGTCGAGTTCATGAGCAATGTTATCCCAAATATTCTTTGGGGGTGTTGATTCATAATCGTATAATTTTTGTTTAAAATTCTTCATCATCCTGCCTATGAATTTAATGTATCATTACTTGTTTTGTTAAGTCTTTTTTCCAGTAATTTTTTCAGAACTCCTTTAGCTCTTGCTAATTGAGATTTACTTGTGCCTTCATTGATTTCGAGTATATCGGCGATCTCTTTATGCGAGTAACCTTCCACCACATGCATATTAAAAACCGCTTTGTAGCCCGGCGACAATTCATTTACCAGGGAGATAATATCTTTTTCAGCGAGGGTATCTAGAATATTGAGGTCATGATCTTCTATCGTATTCTCCTGCACTTCAGTTACATTGTAAAGTTTCACTTTTTTTCTGAACTGTTCAATTGAGGTATTTACAAAAATGCGCCTGATCCATCCTTCGAAAGAACCTTCGCCCCTGAATTTAGTAAGGTTTTTAAAAACTTTTATAAATCCTTCCTGTAAAAGATCGTTTGCATCTTCAACATTTCCTGAATAACGAAGGCATACTCCATACATTTTTGAAGAGTATTTCTGGTAAAGAAACTCCTGCATCTGCCGGTCTCCTCTAATACAACCTTGTATTAAGTCGGTTTCTGAAACTGTATGGTTGCTTGCAGTATTCAAATATTATAAGGTTTTGTTCATAGTTTGGATTCAATTATCCAGGTTCTTCAAATGTTCTATGAGTTTTTCAACAGCTTTTTTCCTATGACTGAAATTATTTTTTTCTGATAAGGTCATTTCAGCAAAAGTTTTTTCTGCGCCTTCTGGAATGAAAATGGAGTCATAGCCAAATCCATTGTCGCCCCGTCTATCTGCAATAATAGTGCCTTTGCAGATACCTTCAAAAAGAATCTCG
>JBDTMP010000146.1:0-6529 GCA_039934215.1 Ginsengibacter sp. | reverse complement strand
CAATAATAGATTTATTTCAATTCATTATTTTTCTTTTATTAAATTATAAATTGGACTGATTTTTGCAAAACGTTAACTGTGAAAAATCAAAAAACCATTTTAAATCTTCGGTATTTCTTCTCATTTGCATTATTACTTTTTTATAATTGCATTTCAGCCCAGGTGCAAACTGCCCGTTATGTATCTATAACTCCTTTGACAAATGCATTTTACGAATATCTTCCACAAGGCTATTCTGCAAATGGCAGTCAGAAATATCCATTAATGATCTTTATACATGGAAGCGGTGAAACAGGTGATGGCAGTCCTTCACAATTGACAAGAGTATTAAAACACGGGCCACCAAAAATTATTGACCAGGGAGGTTTTCCTAACTCATTTGTGGTTAACGGGCAAACCTTTAAATTTATAATATTGTCTCCTCAATTTATAGACTGGCCGGGTGACACTGATATCGATAAAGTTATTGATTATGCGATTCAACATTATGATGTAGATACTTCAAGAATTTATTTAACCGGTTTAAGCATGGGTGGCGGCGCGGTGTGGGAATATGCGGGAAATGATATTAAATATGGACAAAGGATCGCGGCAATCGTCCCAATATCAGGTGCCTCATGGCCGGCGTATTTCAGGTGTGCAAATATCGCCGCTGCAAATATTGCGGTGTGGGCTACTCACAACAATGGAGATCCCACTGTTCCGGTGTTTTATACGGTGGATTATGTAAACACAATTGATACCGTTCCTTTACCCCCAAATCCGAAAGCAATTAAAACGATATTTCAAAGTAACTCACACGATGCGTGGACACAAACCTACGATCTCAATTTTAAGCCTAACGGAAAGAACGTTTATGAATGGATGTTACAATATAAAAATTCTGCTAATACGCTTGCTGTTTCCGGCCTGGATTTTAATGCCCGGAAAAAGGATGACCATACAGTAATATTAAATTGGGTCACCTATTCGGAAACCAATAACAGGGGATTTGTGATAGAAAGAAGTATCAACGGGGCAAATTTTGATTCCATTGGATTTGTGTCAAGCCTCAGTGTAGCAGGTAAAGGAGCGAATTATGTTTTCACAGATGCACAACCTCCGGGGGGAAAACTTTTTTATCGTTTACAACAAACAAATTTTGACAATACATTCCAGCTGAGCCCAATAAAATTTGTGCAGCTTAACGGCAAAGACTATGTGAAAGTGTACCCTAACCCGGTGAAAGATATACTAAGCATCAACACATCTTTTACCTTCATCAACACGCAATTAAATGTTTATGATGCGAGTGGCCATTTGGTATTGAAGCAATCTCTGCATGGCAGCGGTACTTCAAATATTTCAGTAAAAAAATTATCCGCCGGCCTTTATTCTGCGAAAATATTTGATGGAATTAATGATATAAATTTCAGGTTTATAAAGAATTAATATTATTTCCCTTCCTTTTTATAGTTATAATTTTTTATTCAAAAATCTTTTTTGGAAAAATTATTTTATTCCCAAACAAAAAAAATATCTAATCTTTTTTAGCTACCTGCTTTCCCCTCCAAAGTCCGAATTTACCTTTTATTCAGTCGTGTAAAATCCCTAATTTTAATAAATATCCCTTGTAAAAGGTATCCATAAAGTTTTCAATTCCTGCGCTCATTTATTAATCATCTTACAAAAGAAGTATGAAATTTTTTAAAAAAGTTTTCACAATATTTATATTATTTTTTTTCTTTTCAATTTTAAATGTTTCGAGCCTTTTTTCGCAAACGCTTACGCCGAAATATATTTCCACTACTCCTTTGTCAAATGGTTATTATGAATATTTGCCGGAAGGCTATGATCCCACCAGCAATAAAACGTATCCTCTATTATTCTGCTTTGGTGGATATGGCGAAAATGGCGATGGCAGCCCTGCCCAATTGCCTTATGTAATTAGTGTTTGGGGCACTACCGGCTGGCAAATTAACCAGGGCATCTTTCCCACATCATTTATAGTAAACGGGCAACCTCAAAAATTTGTAATTCTTTTTCCCCAATTTACAGGCGTTGCAAATCCTCAAAGTATAAATGAAGTAATTGATTATGCAATTCTACATTATCGCGTAGATGTTACCCGTATATACATGACCGGCTTCAGCCTGGGAGGAGGATTGATTTGGGATTATGCGGGATATAGTATTCCTTATGCAAATCGTGTCGCCGCTATCGTTCCTGTTTGTGGCGGCTCTTATGCTGATATAATGAAGGCCGAAACCATTGCGGCAGGTAATATTGCTGTTTGGGCTACTCATAATGATGGTGACCCTACGGTGCCCGTGCAGATAACAACCATTGATTACATTAATGATATTAATGCGGCATCTTCACCACCTAACCCGCTTGCAAAAATGACAATCTTCCACGACGATGCGCATAATGCATGGGACTCAACTTACAGTCTTACTTACGGTTTGCATGTATATGAATGGATGTTGCAATTCAAACGCGGGCCGGCAACGCTTTCAGTTACAGGATTGGATTTTAACGCCACTAAAAATGTAAATGATGAGGTGGTGCTGGAGTGGAAAACTTATTCTGAAAATAATAATCGTGGTTTTGCTGTTGAGAGAAGCAGCGATGGGATAAAATTTGATTCAATAGAATTTATTAGCAGTCTTAGCAATGCGGGCCGTGGAGCGGCATATTCCTTTAAAGATATTTCTCCTGGTAACGGAAAAAATTATTACCGGCTGAAGCAAATTAATTTTGATACCAGAACAAATTATAGTGTAATAAAGACTATTGAAATAAAAAATATTAATGAGTTCAAAATATTTCCGAACCCGGTGAGAGATGTTTTAACTATCAAATTAAAATCTCCATTACATCATTGTCAGCTTAATATTATTAATGCAAAAGGCCAGTTAACAGAACAGCTTATAATTAATGGCGCCAGCAGTGTGAATATTCCGGTTAAGCATTTATTGCCTGGTATGTACACCGGGCGAATTACAAATGGCAATAGCTCAATAAAATTCAGTTTTGTAAAACAATAGTTAGATAAGATTATCACCATCGGAAATAAAAGATATAAGACGACTTGAAAAATAAGTTGTACAATTCTAACAAAGAATTATTAAACACGAAAATTAAAACATCAAAAATTGCGGCTTTAGGGAGTCAAATTAATGGATCGGTGAATGCATTATGCAAAAAATAATTTCCAATAATATATTTGCCTGGATCACCATGTACTTATTCATTAAATAGAAATGCGAATATTTTTATTTCTTATCCCCGCCTGCCTCTTAATAAATTCTTTAGCTGCGCAAAACAAGAAAACCTATCGTATCAATTCAATTAAAGAAGATAGCAGCGAGCTCAGCAATTCAGTTTATCGTTATCCTCAATTTAAAAAAGGAGTTGTTTCATTTAACAACGAGCCCCTGGCATCGGCTGACTTGAATTATAATTATTTATCAGGGCAAATACTTTTTGTAACACAAAAAGGAGAAGCGCTTGAAATGGCCAAACCAGAGACGTTAAAATATATCGCTATTGGCATTGATACATTTTATTATGTTGACAGGGGATATGTAGAAATGATCACGCATTATCCCAGAATAAACCTGGCAAAAAAAGAAATCATCAAATTTAACGGAAAGGAAAAAAAAGGCGCTTACGGCACCTACTCTTCTACAACCGCCGCAAGTTCAATAAATACCTTCTCGGATGAAAATGTTAGTCAAAAAATATCTGTTGATGAAAACACCCTCTATGCGACTTCAACGCAATATTATCTCGCAGACCGCTTAAACAATTTTCTTATTGCCAATAAGAAAAATTTTAATAAGATTTTTTCTAAAGATGAAGCTAAGCTTTCACAATACCTGAAGACTAATTCTGTTCGTTATAACAAGGAAGAAGATCTTTTAAAGCTTCTTAAATATTTACAGAGCAATTAACAACTTCCATACCATCGCTGGTATTTGATCAGCCTATTTTTTTAAACTATTAATTCTGCAAACGGCGGTTTCAAGTTAGAGAATTTTATGGGATCAGGAGGATCAATTATATATTCATTCAACTGCTTCATCCACCATCCCACCGTTTTCCATTTTCCGAGTTTATAACCTACATTCTTATAATCAGCAAACCATTTAAAGTCAAATTTTTCATGAAAGGATACACTTCTGTCATTAGGTAAATTTATTGCGGCATATACATTTCTAAAGCCCTGGCGATACAATACTTCAAGCAGCGTTTCATACAATATAGTTGCGATGCCGGCCCTCTGAAAATTATCATGAATATAAACTGAACTTTCAACACACCACTGATAAGCTGTTCTTTCACGATGGCGGGTCGCGTATGCATATCCGGCAATAGTTCCGTCAACTTCGTAAACAAGCCAGGGCCAGCTTTCAATATAAAAGTCAATGCGTTGGGCAAAGGCTTCAACAGAAGGTACTTCGGTCTCGAAGGTGAATGAAGTATTTACGATGTAAGGTGCGTAAATTTCAAGAATGGAGTTTGCATCGGTTGCATGGGCAATTCTTATTCTGTTCATAAAATGATTGTATAAACAGCGAATATATTTTCAAAATGTATAAAAGTAAAAGTTTTAATCACACTCAAGCATCACATTGCCAAAAAAAAATGTATAACTTAACTTAAAATATAATTCCGGTAAGATCCAAAATATTATTTGAAATATGACCAAAATATTACTACCAACCATTTTCGCAGCATTAATTTTTATCTCGTGCGCAACAGGGTCTAACTACAATGGCTACATGCAACCCGTATATGTTGGTCCTGGTATCGGTCTCGGAACTATTATAGCCGTTGTAGTTTCATGGAGCAGGAATAAATCAATTCTGTGGGCAATCATTCATGGTATACTTGGATGGTTGTATGTTATTTATGCCTTGATTGTGAAAGCTAAATAAAAAATTTAGTTCACTTTTGCAAAAATAAAATTGATAGAAAACTATATGGCTAAGATATTGGTAATTGATGATGATGAACCTATACTTGAAGTAGTGAAAACTATTCTTGACATGGAAGGGTATACTGTAGAGACGATTTCTAACTGGCCGGCGGTATTTGGAAAAATCAAAGATTATAAACCTGACCTGATCATTCTTGACATATTTATTTCCGGTGCAGATGGAAGGGTAATTTGCAAAGAATTAAAAAAATCGAAAACAACAGTAAACATCCCTGTTATACTTTTCTCAGCCACAAACCGGTTGGAAGCTTATACAAAAGACAGCAACGCCCAGGGGTATTTGAGAAAACCATTTGAAAAAGAAGACCTCGTAAATATCGTCAAAGAATGCCTGGAATAATTTTATAGCTCTTTAATTTTAATATTCTTAAACCACGCTTCGCTTCCATGATTTTGAAAAGTGATATATCCTTTGTCTGACGCTCCGTAAGAAGCAACGTCTTTAAATTTTTCAGCCATTTTGTTTTTATTCCAAGCATCGCTGTGTAGTTCATATTCCACTACTTTAGTACCATTGAGCCAATGCTCAACATGGTTTCCGTTCTTTACTATTCTCGCATGGTTCCATTCTCCGGCAGGGTTCGGCTTTGCATCAGGAGCCGGATTCATTGCATAATTAGCTGCGGTGTGTTGCCAGGATTCCAGCTTTTCAGGAAAATTTATATCATCAATAACCTGGTATTCGGGTCCACTCAGGTAAGACGAAGAACTGTCTTCATTCACGAGGTACAGTATCCCACTGTTTCCTTTTGGAGAAATTTTATAGTCAACACTCAGGTCAAAATTTTTGTATTGATCTTTTGTCATCAGATCTGCCGTGATCGCGCCATAATTTGCCTCACTGCCTTTACAATGCAAAGTTCCGCTATCAACCGCCCATGATGCGGCAGATTTATTTTGATAAGTACGCCATCCATCCATATCCTTTCCATTAAATAATAATTTATAGCCTTGCTCTTTTTCTTCTTTTGAAAGTGAATTGTCACCTGCATCTTTTGAAGAAGAACAGGAAATTAAAATAGCTGTTACTATTAAAAGATACAGCATCAGGTTTTGCTTCATGATTTTTTATTTATGTGGTGATTACTTTTAAATTTTCAGGATCCCATTTCATTATTTTATTATTGAAATAACTATCATTACATAATAACGCAGGTGCAGCAGCACGATATCCAAACAGTGGATTCTCTACTACCTCTCCGTTAGTACGGATCGCATTGATCCAGTTATAATGGTGATCAAAATGGGCTCCCTTATATCCTTCTTCTGCTGTATAAATCATTTCCTCTGGCGGCAGCATTGATTTACGGTTGTACACGTATTCCTGGCCCGAGTTCACATTTTTGGTTTTATTTAAGGGATCATTTTCGTCAATAATATTTTTGTTTTTATATAAGGTTACTTTATCCCACTCAACTGTCATAGACCCTTCGCTACCCACCATGCGAAGGTAGTTGGTTCCACCAGTGCCATCCACAAAATTTACACGCAAAGAAAGATTGAAAGCAGGGTGAACTTTTGTATCAGGATAATCGAACGTCC
>JBDTMP010000145.1:0-5249 GCA_039934215.1 Ginsengibacter sp. | reverse complement strand
AGACAGATGAGTGAAGGAGGACGAAATGGGGGTGGTCAGCCAAAAGAAACGATCACGCATTTTAAAGATTACATCGATGTAGATGGCATTCAATTTCCTCAAACTATAACCACGGAGGGTGAAAGTATGGGAGCCGGAACTATGACATTTGATAAGATTGAAATAAATGTTCCAGTTGATGAAAAAATGTATACGCCGGGGAATTAATGTTGTAAAAAATTTCTTTTATAAAATTTTTTCTAGTATAGTAGTATTAAACATGGTCCAAAATGAAATCGGCGTCAATATTTAATTCTTTTCTTAACCCCTTTAAAAAACCAATGTCAGGTTTTTGTTTGCCGTTTAATATCAAAGATAATTTGGTCGTACTTAGTTTCAACCTTTTTGCAAGTTCAACCTGATTTAACTTATGTTCGTACATTTTCATTTCAATCATTCCTTCTAATGTAGATGGAAGCGGTATTTTATATAATTGCTGCTCATATTTCTGGGCCGATAGCGCTAATTCCCTGATTCTTTTACTTTCTGCAGGAGTTACTTTCGCTTCTCCCTTGTTCATTAAATTGTAAAGTTCAGACATTGATTTATTATAAGCTGATTTTGTTTTTATATTTTTCATAAAAAATTATTTTTTAAAATTAATTTTTGTAACATCTATTTTATCATACTCCTGATGCGTCCCAATAAATAAGATATAAACTGTCCTGACATTGAAGTGTATCATTACAATAACTCTATATTTATTCCCCATTACATTAAAAACGTATCTGTCGTTCCCAACATAATCAACTGTATTAAAAAGCTGCTTTATTTCATTTATATTCGACCAATCTGAAGCAAGTACCGCACGATACCAGTTATTGAAGGCATCGGTAACAACCTTACTGCAATTATTATGTACAGTATATTTTTTAATAGTACCGTAACTTATTATTACCATGACTTCAATTGGACACGAATGTAAGTGTAAATTTAGAAATTCTAAATAATATCCTAAGAAACGAAATCATAGATTACCCCCAGCCCAAGTTTCGGTACGATTAAGTTTTTTGAAAAATCTGCTTACTGTATATTCGTCATTCAAAAAATTTAAATTTAATCAATGAATAAATTTTTATTACTGCTGGTTTTGCTTTCAGTATTTACCATCTCTTTTGCCCAAAAGAAAAAGCAATCCTCACAATCAAATATTTCTGAAGACAGCATTTTATTATCAACAACAAAATACAGACTGGTTGGGCCTTTTCGCGGAGGAAGAAGCGGTGCGGTAGCCGGAGATTATAAGGATAAAAATACTTTTTATTTTGGCAGCACAGGTGGTGGCGTTTGGAAAACACAGGATGGCGGAAGTAACTGGAAAAATATTTCTGATAAATTTTTTGGAGGATCTATTGGAAGCGTTGCAGTCGCGCCTTCGAATTCTTCAATAGTTTATGCAGGCGAGGGTGAATCAACCCTACGGGGAAACGTTAGTGAAGGCCGTGGCATGTGGCGTAGCGATGATGGCGGACGTAACTGGAAACACATAGGTCTTGATAATTCAAGGCACATCATGCGTATTGTCATACATCCTGATAATCCTGATATTGTATGGGTGGCGGCCCTTGGGCATTTATTCGGCCCATCGATTGACAGGGGAGTTTATAAAACCATTGATGGCGGAAAGACGTGGAAGAAAACATTGTTCAGTGACGACCAAAGCGGAGCAGCAGAACTCGTAATGGAGCCGGGCAATCCTTCAAATTTATACGCCGCAACGTGGACGGTTATGCGCACTCCATACAGCCTTGAAAGTGGCGGAAAGGGTAGTGCATTATGGAAAAGCACGGATGGCGGAGAAAATTGGAAGAAGCTTAATGATAAGAAGGGGTTTCCCGGAAAAACTACTTTAGGCAATATTGGCATTGCCGTTTCGCCAGTAAATCCGGAAAGAGTTTTTGCGTTGGTAGAATCAGAAAAAGGGGGCTTGCTGCGAAGTGAGAACGGTGGTGATACCTGGGAAATAGTGAGCACCGATGCCAACATTCGCCAGCGTGCCTGGTACTTCAACAAAATTTATTGCGATACAAAAAATGCTGACGGTATTTATGCCCTAAATGTAAATATGTATAGAAGCACAGATGGCGGAAAAAATTTCAAGGAAATAAATACTCCGCATGGAGACCATCATGATCTTTGGATTGATCCTGAAAACAGCAGCCGGATGATAGTAGGTGACGATGGCGGGGCACAGGTAAGCTTTGATGCCGGCGCTAACTGGAGCACTTATCAAAATCAGCCTACAGCACAATTTTACAGGGTTTCCACCGATAATAATTTTCCATATAGATTGTTAGCTGCACAACAGGATAATACGACTGTGCGCATTTTATCAAGAACAGAAGGAAATCAAATTGACCAAAGCGACTGGTCACCTACTGCGGGTTTTGAAAGCGGATATGTGGTTGCTGATCCTTTAAATCCGGATATTGTTTACGGTGGAAACTATGGGGGATTTATTTCACGCTATGACCATAAAACCGGTGAAAACCGTGCCGTAAGCGTATGGCCTGTTTACGATTTAGGGAGTGGAGCTGATATTTCCAAATACCGCTTTCAATGGAATTTTCCAATCTTTTTTTCTCCAAACAATCCAAAAAAATTGTATGCAGGAGGAAATGTGTTATTTGCTACAGAGAATGAAGGGGCAACGTGGAAAGCACTTAGCGGCGATCTTACCACAAATGATAAAAGCAAACAAAAATCAAGTGGCGGCCCAATAACGCAGGACAATACAGGCGTAGAAGTTTATTGTACCATTTTTACAGCGATGGAGTCTCCTATTGAAAAAGATTTATTATGGACAGGGAGTGACGACGGGCTTATTAATGTAAGTAAAGATGGCGGTGCTCATTGGGAAAATGTTACCCCGCCGGCCGCCGGAAAATGGATGATGTGGAACTGTGTGGAAGCAGACCCTTTTAAAAAAGGAACCGCATATTTTGTAGGAACCAAATATAAAACAGATGATTATACTCCTTATATTTTTGTCACCGATGACTATGGGAAAACATGGAACAGGATTACTAACGGAATCGCAGCAACGCATTTCGTAAGATGCCTCAGAGCAGATAAGAAAATTCCGGGACTTCTTTATTGTGGGACAGAATATGGAATGTATATCAGCTATAATTATGGAGAGAACTGGAAACCCTTTCAATTAAATCTGCCCATAGTTCCCATCACAGATCTTGCAACAAAAAATAATGATTTGATTGTGGCCACACAGGGAAGGGCCTTTTGGATATTGGATGATTTGAGCGTTGTACAGAATATGAAAACAAGTATCCAGGAAAAAAATATTTCCATTTTCCCGGTTGAGGATGCCTGGCGTATGAATGGCTCTCAAAACCTGAATGTAAAAAATGCAGGCTTTAATCCTCCAAATGGTGTTATAGTAAATTATTTTCTTAAAGATTTTACAGACAGCTCTCTATTAAAAATTTTAGTATTGGATAGAAATAAAAAAGTGGTGAGCACATTCAGTACAAAGCCTTCAGGCGACACAGCGAAAATAGAAGCCGCAAAAGGAATGAATCAATTTGTATGGAATATAAATTATGCGCCTGCAGAAAAAATTGATGGAATGATCTTATGGAATGGTAATGTACCCGGTCCAAAAGCAATACCCGGGAAATATTTTGTCCGTTTGATTAAAGATTCCAAAGACAGCGTGGAAGCAGAAGCCAATATAAAATCAAATCCCAACTTTAAAGAAACACAACAGGAATATGAAGAACAGTTTGATTTCCTGATATCAGTGAGAGATAAATTTTCTGAAATTCAAAAAGGGATAAAAAACATTCGTGAAATAAGAACACAAATAAATGATTTTATGGGAAGGCAGGGAAGTGATACCGCCGGCGCAATAAAAATGATGGCTGATTCAATAAATAAGGGAATGACAAAAATTGAAGAAGCGCTTTACCAGACCAAAGCAAAAAGTCAGCAGGATGTTCTAAACTATCCTATCAGGTTAAACGACCAGGTTTCCGGACTTTATGATTACGCGGCATCAGGAAATTATCCCCCAACTCAACAGGTAAAAGATGCTTACGCATTTCTTACAGAAAAAGCTGACGCGGAATTAAAAAAATTGAAAGCTATCATGGAAGTTGATGTGCCCAAATTCAATGCCTTAATCAGGGAAAAGCAATTGCCGGTAATAGGTGTGAAGAAGGAATAGTTTTGTGATTTTAAGAAACATATTATGCCCGGATACATTCATACATCCGCCTAAATCCCTTTTTGGAAGTTTGGGAGAGCCTTTCGGCTCTACTTAGTTGCTTATTTGATTTCAAACTATCAATCTAAAAGATCCGGCCTCTTTTCCTTTGTTCTTTCTAACGATTGTTCATGTCGCCATTCTTCAATTTTTGCATGATTGCCGCTCATTAAAATTTCGGGAACTTTCCATCCCCTGAACTCTTCCGGACGCGTATAAACAGGAGGTGCTAATAAATTGTCCTGGAATGAATCCATCAATGCAGAAGTTTCATCATTTAGAACGCCGGGTAATAATCTGCCGATTGCATCTACAAGTACTGCTGCTCCCAACTCTCCGCCGCTTAATACATAATCACCGATAGAAATTTCTTTGGTGATAAAATGATCACGCACCCTTTGATCAATCCCTTTGTAATGCCCGCATATCAGCAATAAATTTTCCTCTAATGATAAAGCATTGGCGGTCTTCTGATTAAATTTTTCGCCATCCGGTGTAAGAAAAATGATCTCATCGTAAGTAGTTATTTTTTGCAAAGACTCAATTGCATTTACCAAAGGCTCTGCCATCATCACCAAACCCGCACCTCCGCCAAATTGGTAATCATCTACCTGGCCATGTTTATAATTTGTATAATCCCGGAGATTAAAAATATTGACCTCCAGTAGACCTTTTTCTTTTGCCCTTTTTAAAATTGAGTGGGCAAAAAAACTTTCCATTAATTGTGGAACCACAGAGATAATATCAATCTTCATTTTGCAAATGTAGGACTTGTAGGTGTCAGCCCTCCAGTGCACAGGCACCTAATTAATAAAATCATCCAGGTTCCTTTTTTCCTTTTTTGTGGGTCGTCCTTGTTTGCTTTTTCTTTTACCTGTATTAAAAACAAAAGCCGACGAATATACCTTTTCAATTTTTTCTTCAGGTGTAAGATCAATATAATATTTTACAGCCTCAGAAAATTGAACCCTGTTGTGTAATAATT
>JBDTMP010000144.1:0-4416 GCA_039934215.1 Ginsengibacter sp. | reverse complement strand
TTAATATTAAAATGTGGTTTCTAAATAAAATGGAGATGCAAATTTAAACCTAAAAACCGGATAGCTCTTGTGCAAATTTTTAACTGGCAGCTTTTTATTTAGTCAGGGTTCTTGTCTTATTCAGTATTTTTCTCATAGTCCAAATGAAAAACTCATTTACGTAATATTACAATGCATAAAAATTGTTTGCAATCATTAAAGCAGCGCAGTATATTTAATAGATACTAATAATTCAAATCTTCAGCCTTTTATCATGACAAATTCTTCACATGGATTTGATCTTCGTATATTAAGATTCATCTCACAGCTATTAAAATCCCTCTGGCTTTTTTTCCCCGGCATCTTGTTTTTACTTTTATTCATCTTTTGTTTCTGGATGTTGGGGCAGGGTAAAGATATCATTATCGCATTCACTGAAAACGAGTCCCAGATAGGCTTTCTTTCCTTTAATTACACCCGAACTATTTTTTTTCTGGCAATTGGCTTTTGGATATACGTGAGTTGGTATTCTTCAAGAATTATTTCTTACATAAAAAAAACAAAACAGGAAGACAAAGTACGGGAGTTAGCCAGTGTCGGCAGAGAAGAAGCGGAGGTTGCGTTTAAAGCTCACAAAAATTATTTTGAAATAAATGAAAATTTCCTGGATGAATTTCCAAGGATGATTGGAAATGCCTGTTTTCTGATTCTTGAATTAGCTGTATTACAATCGCCATTACTTTACAATCCACTCGGTTCCACAATGGCAATAATTATTTTTATAATTGCACTTATCCTTTTACGTTATCTTAATAGTTGGATTACAAAGTCACAATCGATAAAGCCATCTTTCAGAAAAGCGTTTCGGGTATTGTTAATCATATTTATAGCGCTGATGTTATTTGTAAGTTTCCTTCCCGGCAAAGCTCATATATTTATTCTGCTTTGTTTACTTATTTTATTTCATGCAATTTTTATTTTCTATATTAACCTAAGGCGTGTAATGATGGAAGATGAAGCAAACACGGTGAAAGCTAAATTAAAGGGTAAACAACAAAAGGGAAAACGCCGGAGTTTTTTTATAAAAGTTATGGATTTCTTTTGTGTTCCAAGGAAAGAGTCAGGATATTTTAAATGGTTTTTGTTTATAGGCATTAGCGGAATTATTTTTTATTTGCTTTCCATTAACTGGCTTTCTTTTGCAAGAGGTATCGGCCCTTTTCCATTTATAATTCTCGCATTTGGAGTATTGCTTGCATTCGGAAATACTGTAACGGCGTTTTCAGTACGTAACAATGTAAATTTCCATTTCCTGCTTTTTGTTTTGGCTTTAGTATTTGGATTGAAAGAAACGCATTATGTAAGAAAATTTCATCCCGCTGGTGGTGATAATAACTATGCAAATCGTCCACAATTACAAACCTATTTAACAGCATGGCTGAATGGCAGGAATGTATTAGCCGACTCGAGCTCCGGAGGTTATGATATTTATTTTGTAATGGCCAATGGCGGAGCATCCCGGTCAGGCTACTGGACAGCAGCAGTGCTTGGCAAAATTGAAGATTCCACTTTACAATATGATCCTCAAAACAGGTTTTCTGATCATGTATTTTGTTTATCCGGCACTTCCGGCGGCGGCGTAGGCGTTGCAAGTTTTTTTGCCTTACTAAAAAATAAAAGTCAAAAAGTAAAACCGCTTTATAGTTTGTCTTCAAAAGAATTTTTGAAACAGGATTATTTTACCTACACGGTTGCAAGAATGCTTGGCCCTGATTTTTTCAATTATATTTTTCATGTAAGCTCTGTAGCAGATAGAGCCGCAGCACTCGAAAGCTCGTTTGAAGAATCTTCATTAAAGAGTAATGACTCTACCTATCGTGTGCCTTTTTATGACTCGCTATCACAATTCCCGGCTTTAAAAAATGGCAAAATTTATTTGCCCTTGCTTTGCATAAATACCACACGTATGCAGGATGGCAACCCCGGTGTAGTTACTAATCTTAAATTGGATTCCGCTATATTTAATAATCGTGTGGATGTTTTGAAACTACTAAAAAAAGATGAAGACATTACACTTGCATCCGGAGCTATCCTTGGCGCAAGATTTCCCTACTTAAGCCCTGCCGGAAGAATAGCGAATAATTATTTTGTTGATGGTGGATATTTTGATAATTCAGGTGCGGGAGTGGTGCAGGAAATGATAAGAGGGATTTTAAATATTGCTGAAGAAGACAGCCTGCACAATGGCACATTGTATAAGCAAATACAACGGCTTCATTTCAAAGTATTGCATATTACCAATAGCCCGGTGAACCTCGACTCGTCTGATATTAAAAAAGTTGCTCCTTTTAAAAACGACGTGATCGCGCCAATACTCACCATCGTCGGCGCTTATGATATGCAAACTACCGTGAATGATAGCCGTCTTATAAATTTCATAAAAGATATAAATAATTATTCCGCGAACAAAGCCGATTATCTCCAGGTTCCTTTGTATGAGGATTCGATGGAATGGAAAAAAGATCCCTTGCGTGAAAGGTTTAAAGATAAAGAGCCTTCTTATGCAATGAACTGGTTTATGTCTGATACTACGATTCGCCGTATTGATAAACGATTGCAGGGAAATGGGAAATTGGATTCGTTAATAAAAAGCATGCGCTCACAAAAGGATTCGGCAAGATAAAAGCCTCGAAGGATTTCACCACACTCCCGTCATTGCGAAAAATTTTCGTGCCGAAAGTTTGTAATTCAAAAAATGCTTCCTGAAAACTTTATGCAATTTCCTTGAAGACATAGCGCAAGGAGATTGTTTCGCCGCCCCAGTGTTTAATATGTTGAAAGTTTACTTCGGTGGCTCGCCAAGACGTGACGGGGGACACTTGAACAAATTGTGCGCATCATCGCAACGACGAGACAGGAGAGGCTTGTAAAAATTTTACACTTCATGTTCGTGGAGCAGATTGAAAGGCTTTCAAATTGTTTTATTCCAAAACGATTTAATTTTACGCCTTTACAAAAAGCATAGATAAAAAATGAAGGAAAGGTTGAAAGAGTTATCCGGTCAATTGGAAGGAGATTTATTCCTTGGCGATGAATGGAGAATAGTTTACGCCACAGATGCCTCTGCATACAGGGAAATACCTTTGGCAGTCGCGATTCCGAAAACGGTGGAAGACCTCAGGAAGCTGGTCAATTTTGCAAAGGCAGAAAAGACATCTTTGATCCCCAGGACTGCAGGCACATCCCTTGCCGGGCAGGTAGTAGGCAGCGGAATTGTTGTTGATGTTTCTAAAAATTTTACTCAAATACTTGAATTGAATGTTGAGGAACATTGGGTTCGTGTACAGCCAGGCGTTATACGAGATGAACTAAATATGTTTCTCAAGCCACACGGATTTTTATTTGGCCCCGAAACATCCACAGCTAACCGTGCAATGATGGGCGGAATGGTGGGCAACAATTCATGCGGATCAAACTCTGTGGTGTATGGCAGCACAAGAGACCATGCACTGGAAATAAAAGCCATACTTGCCGATGGATCTGAAACTGTTTTTAAAACATTGAACGCTGATGAATTTCATGAGAAATGTGAAGGCGATTCTCTTGAAGCCAACATCTATAAAACTACAAGGAGCCTGCTCAGTAATTACGACAACCAGGTAGAGATAAGAAGCCAATATCCAAAGAAAACAATCAATAGAAGAAACACTGGTTACGCGATTGATGTTTTATTAGACACTGCTCCATTCACTGCAGGCCAGCCGGATTTTAATTTTTGCAAATTGATTGCGGGCTCTGAGGGAACACTCGCTTTTATCACGGAAATAAAATTGAATATAATTCCATTGCCGCCAAAAGAAGTTGGGCTGCTTTGTGTTCATTTCAATTCTATTGACGAATCATTAAGAGCCAACCTTATCGGGCTAAAATATAAGCCCAGCGCCAGTGAGCTTATAGATAGTTATATACTTGAATGCACAAAAGATAATATCGAGCAAAGAAAAAACCGCTTCTTTGTACAGGGCGATCCGGGAGCAATTTTGGTGATTGAATTTGCGAGAGAAACCCGGGAAGAAATAACAACGATAGCGAAAAATGTAGAAGAAGAAATGCGTGCAGCAGGATTGGGTTATCATTTTCCACTATTGTTTGGAGACGATACAAAAAAAATATGGTCGCTGCGTAAAGCGGGCCTTGGGCTTTTGGGAAATATTCCCGGCAATGAAAAAGCAGTTCCGGTGATTGAAGACACTGCAGTGGATGTGAACGATCTTCCCTCCTATATCGCGGAGTTCACCGAAATATTGAAGAAGTATAATTTACACGCCGTCCATTATGCGCATGCCGGATCGGGAGAAATTCACCTGCGGCCAATTCTCAACCTTAAAACTGTGGAAGGCAATAAACTTTTCAGGACGATTGCTGAAGAGGTTGCTG
>JBDTMP010000143.1:0-3311 GCA_039934215.1 Ginsengibacter sp. | reverse complement strand
TCATCTTCAGGGCACAGGCTCCAGCTTTCCACAACGCCCCATTGGCTGTAAGTACCCCACGTAAGCATCAGGCCTAATTTATTATCCTGCCATTCATTTAGCTTTTTTAAAACCAAAGAATCTTTCGGGTAAACGTAATTTAAGGTTTGCTCGCTGTGCTGTTGCGCATTTGCTTGTATTAAAAAAAATAATGATGCTGTAAAAAGAAATAATTTCCTCTTCATTGATTTCAGTTTCTAATTGTTTAATTATTTCGAAAAGTTGAGTTCCAATTTTAAAATATTTATTCCTTGAAAAGGCTGGTTGAAATTTTATTGTCAATTTTATTTCGTCTGTATTTGAATAATCGTATCAATATCATCTAACGCCACTTTTTCCAAATTAACTGTAATTCCATTTTTATCCTGTGTGAATTTTACAGGTTGTTTATTTATCAGCAGTTTGCAATTCTGCACTTTTGCAGGCAGGCCCTGTAGAACGATAAATGATTGATCAGGTTTTTTTAAAATATGGATGTAAATCGTTTTATCTTTTGCTGTTACCACGCCCCAGTTTTGGGGACTTACCAGGTTACCGGTTGTCCCATAAATACTCTCCCCGTTTTGCTGCAGCCATTTACCTATTTCTTTTAATGTATCCTGGAATTCCTGTTGTATAATTCCATCAGGCATTGGCCCGACATTCAATAAAAAATTAGCATTGCGGCCAGATGCATTTACCAGGTAATGAACCAATTGCTTTACTGATTTATAATTGGTATCAGTGATATTAAAGCCCCACGAATTATTCATGGTTTCGCAGGTTTCCAGTGGCATTTTTTGTGATGCTTCCTGGAAGCTTAAGCCCGATTTATTTTCTCCCGGAAGATCTCTTTCAAACATTTGAAAATCTTCTCCCGGAAAAGGTGTGAGATGGTGGTTATTGCCAATTAAACATTGCGGCTGAAGATGATGTATCAATCCATAAATTTCATCGTAATGCCAGTCGATTCTTGATGAACGGTCTTTCTCTCCTTCAGGCTTTGTCTGGTCCCAATGGCCATCGAACCAAATGCCTGCGATTTCTCCATAATTCGTAAGCAATTCAGTCAACTGGTTTTTCATGAACTGGAGATAGCTCGCATAATCTCCATGTCCTGCCCTGCCGCTATGCTGGCCGGTTCGGCCTGTTTCGTGCGGATAGTCTTCCCTTCTCCAGTCAAGCAAAGAATAATAAAAAAAAAGTTTAATTCCCTGTTTGTGGCATTCATCCGCAATCATTTTCACAATGTCTTTTTTGTAGGGCGTATTCATAATATTAAAATCAGAATATTTTGTATCCCACATACTAAATCCATCATGATGCCTTGTGATAAGTGTAATATATTTCATGCCTGCTTTCTTCGCCATACCTACCCATTGCGCTGCATTAAATTCAATGGGGTTAAAGAAATGCATAAGCCGTGTATAATTTTTCACGGTGATATTCCTGGTATTCATTACCCACTCGCCATCGCCGGGAATACTAAACGGTCCCCAATGAATGAACAAACCAAATTTTGCATCGCTAAACCATTCCCTTGCCTTCATATTTTCAGGTGTGGGCGTATAAGCTTGTGAAAAACTTTTGCAGGAAAAAACCAGGCTAAATATTACGGCCAAAAAAAGCTTCATGAATAATAATTAAGAGTTTATAAATTAATCTTCAGTTGAACAGGTAATGTGGTAAACATTCTTTAAACTTTAAATGCAAAGTATGTAAACGATCATACTGTTTTGATAAAATTATTGCTTTATCGGAAGATAAACGCATACATCTTTTTGCCTGGATAAACGTGGTAGATTAAAAGCATCGACCCTTGAATTAGATCTTCTCTATAAGTTAATCAGAATGGACTTTTATAATAAAAAAACATTCAATCAAATATCCTGGCAAAATGATTTTCCAAATGATTGCGCATGCCGTTTCTAAATAGTTCAGGGTTGCCTTTCTCAAGAATATTAACAAGCGTTTTGTGCGAAGTGAAAGTCTTAAGTTTAGGCTGGTGTTTTAATAAGCCGCTCTGATGCACATAATCAAAAACGGGTAACAGCATTCCCTGGAATTTTTTCAGTGTTTCATTACCTGTTATCTCGTACAATTTCCCATGAAAAGCAATTTCATGATCTATATTAAATAAATGATACTTTGTAACGGGTGGTTCATTGCTCACTATTTCTCCCAGTTCTTCAATATCTTTTTTTGTTATTCTGCGAAATATAAGGTCGGCCATTCCTATTTCTAAAACGAGGCGCATTTCAAAAATTTCTTTTAATGTTCCCTGGTCAAGAATATGTGGATTCATACTCTTGCTCATCATTCCCAGCAAATCAGGGCTTGTTATAACAGATCCCTTTTTCTTTTTTGACTCTATTAAACCCATCATCCGAAGCCTTAATAACGCTTCCCTTATCACGGTACGGCTAACCCCTAACGTTTCTGCCAGTTCAAGTTCTTTAGGAATTTTATCACCTACTTTAAGACTTTTCTTCTGTAACAATTCTACCAGTTTTGATTCTACTTTATCTACCAGGGAACTGGTATCGACCGTGCTTAATTTCTTTTTAAAGCTTTCTATATTCATATATTCTGTTTTAATTATTGCCCGAAATGTCTGCTTGTAAATTTATGTAAATCAGCAAACTAAATATTTTTAAAAATTATTTTGGTCGTTTGAATAATCATTACTAATTTTATTATGTCATACATAATACAAATATAAATTTTAAACTGACTATTATGAAATTCTTTTCTTTAAAAATTTGTCTCCTGTTTTCTTTCTTTTTGTTGACAGCAACAAGTTGGGGACAAGCCAAACTAATTACCGGTAAAATTATATCCGCAGAAGACGGAAAACCTTTAAGCGGAGTGAGCATTTTACTAAAAGGCAGAAGCGGCGGAACTCAAACAAATGCAAATGGAGAGTATTCAATAGAAGCGTCTGCAAACGATGTGTTGATTGCTTCCTACTCCGGCTTTTTGCCAAAAGAAATAAACGTAGATAATGCTACTACGCATAATATTTCATTAAAGGCCGGCGTGGATAAACTTGATGAAGTGGTAGTCGTGGGTTATGGCACAAAGAGCAGGCGAAATGTAACAAGCTCGATTGCAAAGCTTGATAAGGAAGTTCTGGCAAGTGCTCCGAGGGGTAACATCGGTAGCGCTTTACAGGGAAGCATTTCCGGTTTACAGGTAATTAATGCAACCGGGCAGCCGGGTGCCTCGCCGCAAATTTTGTTGCGTGGGGGCGCTTCCATAAATAGTCCAGGCTCACCGTTAGTAGTTGTAGA
>JBDTMP010000142.1:0-9893 GCA_039934215.1 Ginsengibacter sp. | reverse complement strand
AATCTCGGGTGGGGACACCAGCAAGCTGAGGACTTTACATATTCGCCGCTGCAATATTTTATTCACTGTCGCCGTGGGTTTCGATTGAGTTAAAATAATTGAAAGATTTGTTTGTTAAATAAGAGTATAGTAAAGCCCCATCGGCATCTGCCCCGCCAGCATTTCCGCGTAAGTCAATAGTTAGCTCGCCGATTTTTCTGGAGTCAATTTCATTAAATGAACGAGTTAAGTAATACGATACACTTGCAGTTAGATTTTCCGGAAAAGAATATTGCTTTACTCACTATTAAAACCTTTGATGGTAACAGGCTATCCGGAAAGCAGAATTTCAAAGACTTTCTTAAGACATCTATAATCAATACAATGAAGGCAATATATTTCCTGCCCCATAATGTGGGTTTTGTACTCTCATTTTATACCTCGCCATCAGGCCATTCAATACGTCTTCCAGCAATTTTTTTTCTGGCTTCATAAATCTTATTTTTTAAATCGTCTTTAATACTTCCTCCAGGTTAATAAGCATTTTCTCTGCATTGTTTTTAGAGAAAACCAGCGGGGGTTTTATTTTGAGCACATTGTGCAGTGGCCCATCCGTACTTAACAGGAAACCTCTTTCCTTCATTTCTTCAACTACTATATTTATTTCCTTCACAGCCGGTTGCAGTGTTATCCTGTCTTTCACCATTTCTGCACCCACAAATAAACCATGTCCCCGCACATCTCCAATGATGGAATATTTATTCATCAATTTCTTTAAACCTGCTATTAAATAATCTCCCGTTTCCTTTGCATTTTTTTGAAGCTCCTCTTCTTTAATAACATCCAGTACCGCAAGGCCTGCCGCCATAGAAACCGGGTTGCCGCCAAAAGTGTTGAAGTATTCCATTCCATTATTGAATGCAGTTGCAATCTCTTCTGTAACTATTACTGCTGCCAATGGATGGCCGTTGCCGATTGGCTTTCCCAGCACTACAATATCCGGCTCCACATCCTGTAATTCAAATCCCCAGAATTTTTCACCAACTCTTCCAAATCCTACCTGCACTTCGTCTGCAATGCAAATGCCACCTGCTGCTTTTACATATTGATAAACTTCTTTTAAATATCCTTCTGGCAAAGGTATTTGCCCGCCAACACCCAACAATGTTTCGCAAATAAATGCGGCTGGAGACTTGTTTTCGTTTTTCAAATCTATAATGATCCGGTACACATCAGCAGCATATTTTTTTCCGGCTTCCGCATCGTTGTAGCGATAGTTGCCCCTGTACAAATCGGGGTTCATTGCTTTGTGTATGTAAGGCTTCTTTTCAAATCCTCCCCTACCATCAAATTTATATGGACTCATTTCGATGGCAACTGTTGAAGTACCATGATAGGCATGATCGAGTACAATGATGTCCTGTTGTTTGGTGAAAAAGCGGCTGATACGGATTGCCAGGTCATTGGCCTCGCTGCCGCTGTTAGTAAAATAACATACGTTTAGCTTTGCCGGTAAAGTTGCCGTGAGCTTTGAAGCATATTCCACCAAATTATCGTGCAGGTATCTTGTGTTTGTATTGAGTGTTGCAATTTGTTTCTGCATTGCCTTTACGATTACAGGATGGCAATGCCCCACATGGCTCACATTGTTCACACAGTCTATAAATGTATTTCCTTTATCATCATACAAATATTGTAAAGCCCCTTTAATAATCTTTAAATGTTTGTTGTAACTAATACTCAGGTTCCTGCCTACATGCTGCTTTCTTTTATTTTCAATTGCGGCATAATCTTCGGCCTCATTAATAATAGATGTAAACCCACAAGCCAATCTGAATTCATTTTCAGCTTTTACCGGGTTTATTTCTATCAACTGGTACAATAATTCCCATGCATTTTTTTCTGTGATGAAATGATGCTCATTACTACTGTTTAACGAAGCATTATAAGCAGACTTTGTTACACTAATGCAAAGCCGCCCGGCAACCAGGTAATACAAAACAGACAATTCCTGTTCGGTTAGTGGATAATATTGATGATAACCTTTAACTACCAAAGACGCAGAATGCAACACATCTTTTTGCTGAAACATGGCGTAGGTACAGGCCACAGCAAGATTATTAATTAAATGCGAAAAAACCATATCGCCAAAATCTATCAGCCCGGTTACTGCATTTTCCTTTACCAATACATTGTAATCATTGGCATCGTTGTGTATATATGCTTTGCGCAGTTTATGTTGCATGGGTATAACTTCTTCCCGAAACTGCATGATGAAATAAGAAGCTATTCTTCTTTTCTCATGATCGGTTATATAATGAAGGTTGCTTTCCGAATCCGCTGCATTAGCGATATCCCATTCATAATCCCGGTGCATCGAAGGATGGCTGAAATCTTTTAAAGCACGGTCCATTTCGCCTAATATGTTTCCCAAACTCAAAAAGAGTTCATCATTATTTTGTTCCACATCTACCCAAAATGTTCCTTCTAAAAATGAAAGTATACGCAGGTAATAATGTTTGCCATTTTTTTTAATCGTTGTAAGCGCCTGCCCGTTTTTATCCAAAATAAGTTTTTGAAATTTTCCAGCGACTTTACTTTCCTTCAAATGATTGATAATCTTTGCCTGTGCATCCAGGAAATCGTATCCGTGTTCATCCGTGGCAATTTTAAAAATATATTTTTTGCCTTGAGCATCTGTGAGCAGAAAATTCAATTCATCATAACCATTCAATTCTTTTGCAACGGCATCTATATGATAATGCTGTTTAGCCAATAGCTGAATATCCTGCTGCGTAAAATTCATCTTTATTTAGTCTTTAATATCATTAATATATGTGCTGCGGTCCAGCTGAAATTTATGGCATTCAAACCTTCGCCCGTAAGCGGGTGATAATTTTCGTACAACGGCAGATCATTCATCATACCTTCTGCATTTTGCCACAACTTATTTTTCATTTTGTTTGCCAGAGAGTTGTAACCAAATTTCTCTAATCCTTTTATGCCAAAATAAAACTAATCTATCCAAACAGGCGCTCTCCATTATCCATCCTTTGGATTAAACTTTGGATGGTCGGCAGTAAAAGCCGGTAGCGGCACTTTGGTATCAAACTTCAATGTATCATTCATTATAACGGCTAAGCATATCTGCAGACCAGCGCTTCACTTACGAGAAAACTCTTATACACCATGCAAAATACAAGAGAAACGGGGCTAAGTATTTTAACCGCAAAATAAAAAATACTTAGCGGCTGGCCTGGAAAATATAAAAAAGCAGGCGAAAATTAGCAAGCGAATGAATGGGATCGTGCATAGAATGCATTATCTGTATCTCGAGGATAACTGCTATCTGTCTGCTTAAAGCAGTTGTTCATAGAATTATTAAACCAATAATCATCTTGTGATTAATTTCATGCACTCAAACTTATTCATGAAAATGCAATTACTAATTTAAACGTAGAATTTGCCACAATACGTTACACAGAATTTTTTGAAACAAACTCTTTTAAGATGGCCTGAAAGCAAATTGCCATAACGGGCAGCTACCTAAATCCGGTTTAAACAAAATACAGAATCACCAAACCAAACAATTAAAATAACATGGCACGAATGATCGCAATTTACAAAACGCCAAAAGACATACAGGCATTTGACAAACACTATTTTGAGGTACATATTCCGCTGGCAAAAAAACTTCCCGGGCTAATAAAGTATGATGTTGGCAGAAGCCCGATAATTTCTGTAACAGGCCATACAGATATTCATTGCATTGGCACTTTACACTTTGAAAGTTTAGATGCAATTAAAGCGGCATTTGCCTCTCCGGAAGGGCAAGCATGTGCATCAGACAGAAGAATTTTAGCACCTGGCAATGATGATGTTCAAATTTACTTGTTTGACACTGTTGACGTATAATAAATTAAGAAAACTTAAAACGCTTTCGATGAATAAATTATCAAGAATGGTCGAGATTTTTAAAACAGATATAAGCAAAAAGAAAGTTGCCCGCTCGCTGGTGAAATCATTGGAAATTGAGTTTCCTGATTATAAGATCAACATTGACTTTTCCGATTGTGATAAAGTGTTGAGGATAGAAGGCGAGAGTCTATTTGATGTGGAACAAATTGAAAGATTCGTGAAAAGTCAAAACATTGAGATCGAACTACTCTCCTGATAGATTTCAATTACAGGAATAGTAAATAAATAATTTCAACATTTAAAAATTAAACACAGCAAACGGAAAAATAATCGTTTCATTACTTATTACATGAGATGGAGTAATGCGGGCACCTGGTGGATCTGAGGAAGATTTTAGATATGGCAGCTTAGTGCCCCGTATTTTGAAACGACTTACTGTGCTTTACTTGAATTGCTTTTAAAAAAATCACTTTTTTCACCAATCGCAGTTCTGAGACACCTCATGATTTCCTCGTGGAAGTCGGTGCCTGTAGCATGTAGGGGATCGATAGCCTTTACCAATAATGTCCGTAATGTAAAAAGCTGCTCCCGATTATATTTCTTTGAAGCTTTTACTAATTCCAATTTCATCAACTCCTCATGCTGATTTTGTTTGGGATTGAATATTTCGTTTATATGGCTGCACTGGTGGCAGACGCCATTCTTGTTGATTAACGCACACCTGGACTCAAAAATGTCTGTCATGGTATTTCTTGCATCGTTCAATAAGTGTTTTATCACACCTTCTGTCTTTTCGAGGATCAGACAAATTTCCTTTACCTGGAAATCGTAGATATTCTTTAGGATCAACGCAACCTGGTTTTCTATGGGCAACGTTTTTGAAATACACGTGAAACAGTAGTCGATATGCTCCTTCATTTCGTAGGCCCCGGCAGGCGATGTGTCGTGAACCATCCAAAAGACTTGCCTGATCTTCTCCGAACCTATAGCCAGGTCTGCTGCCCGATCCTGGGCATCAGCCTGCCATCTTTTTATTTTCCGCAAATGATCGTATGCAAGGTTGGTGGCTATCTTGAATACCCACGTTTTCAGAGAAGAGTCCTGGTTAAAGGTGGATATTTTAGTAAATGCTTTAATGAAGGTATCTTGGGTTAGGTCATTTACATCCTCACGGTCGGTGAGCAAACGGTATAAGTAAGATTTCAATTGGTTTTGAAATTCGGCAAACAATGTTTGGAATGCATTGATATCTCCGGCCAGAGCCGACTGCAGGATTTCTTCTCTTTCCATTTTTTCAATTTATTAAAAGATACAAACTAAGGTTGCAGTCTTCCACCCGAAGACTGCAACTGCTAATGTAATAAAATAAGGTATTATAAAATGTTCAGCTTGCCGCAATCAACATCAACAATATGACTGTTGAAAGCTACGCCCGTTTCAGAGGCAAGGAAAGCCGCCGTTTCACCCACTTGTTTCAATGTAGGGCTTGTCTTTAATATGTCAAAGGATTTATACTGGGCTACCAACTGCTCTGGCGGCATTCCGTATTGTTGTGCAGCAGCATCTATCCATCCGGAGATTCTTTTTGTCTCCATTAGGGCACCCGGGCAAATACAAATCACCTTTATAGCATCTCCTCCCCATTCAGCAGCCATCACCCGTGTCAATCCTTCAATAGCTGCACTGGCCGCTGTGATGCCCGCCACATTGGAAAGTTTGGATCTGGACAATGCAGCCGTAAGAAGCAAAATAGTACCTCTGGATTCGGTTTGGATCATATATTTCGCTGCCACCCTGGAAGTAAGAAATTGCGAACCACAGATCTTTTCCATGGGAGCCATAAACTGCCCGAAAGTAACCTCCGTTGTAGGCGGACGTCCACCCATCTCGCTATAATCAGCCCCGATACCATTGAATATGACATCCAATTTGCCATTGGTTGAGATTACCTTTTGTAAAAAGTTATCTATTTCAGCCTCATTCAACGCGTCTACTTTAGCGGCTTCCGCAACTCCCCCTTTGGCTCTAATCTCCTGAACCAGCGCTTTTACGGCATTAAGATTCCGGGCGGTAACATAAACCTTTGCCCCGTGTTCCGAAAACGATTGAGCAACGGCTCCCGCGATATCACCAGATGCGGCAAATACGACGGCTACTTTGTCTTTTAGATTTTGCATTTTGTTTAATTTTATTTTCTGACGAATGAGACTTGCAAAACGGTCGGAATTTTTCAAAAAAAAATGAGCATCATAAAATAGTCAGCAGGAGCCTTTCCGATAGTTGGGCATCTGTTTAAAATGAAAAAGCATAGGAGTCTTTGTTCGGGTCTCACAGATAGCTGCTATCTAACTGGTGGAAGTAGTTATACGTAGAAATATTAAACTTAGAATGATCCTTTTAATGAATTTCATCTTTATCATCTCGAAGACAAGCTAAAAATGATCTTGTGGGATTTGCTAAAAATCTATGCCTGGCAAGCACCACGTTGCCCATATAACTTCTTTAATGAAGCGCAGGGGTTGGTGATAAAAAACTGCCCACGGGTCAGAGACTATTGTTTTATATGCTAATAAAGCGCATGCTGTGGAAGAAAAAGTGGAACAAAAAGTTCAACTCCCAATAATTCATATAGCAACCGCAACAGCTATCGGGATAAATAAACAAGGTATTAAAAAAGTAGGTTACCTGGCATTAAGTTCACAATGGAAATGAATTTTTATAAAAATAAAAACTTGCTTTTCTACACCTATTACTGAAATAGTCAACTGTTACTACAAAACAATTTACCACAACTTTAAACTTAATATACTAATAAGAAGCACTGAGCAAAACAAGATTAGTAAATTCGCGAAATGAAAAAAACCATAGGTGGCATTATAGTTTTCTTATTATTTATTTCATGCACGAATAATGATAAAGTAAAACAAGAGCCCGTGGCGGCTATTACAAAAGATGGATTGAAAAATTTAATTAAAAAATATCCTGATTCTTTAATGCTTGTACAAGATCTTATCGAATCATACAGAAATGACGCTTCTTATGATTCAGCCATTGCGCTTACGGACGAGGAAATAAAAAAAGATAGTGGCAATGCATATCTATGGAATATGAAAGCAACGCTGCACTTTGAAAACGATGATACAATTAACGCCATTAAATCCCTGGAACAGGCGGTAAGAATTTACCCTTTGCCAGAATATTTAATAGCCTTAGGAACTATTTACGCGGAAGTAAAAAATGTAAAATCACTTATAATTGCGGATGAGCTTTTAAAAGTAAACAAGTCAAAATCAGGAAAAGATGCTTTCTTCGTAAAAGGGCTTTATTATAATTATACCGGGGATAAGAATAAAGCAATTACTTTTTTCGACAGCAGCCTAAAACTGGATTTTACCTATATGTATTCCTACCGTGAAAAGGCAATAGCATTATACGATCTTGGAAGATATGATGCAGCATTGCAAACCCTAAAAAGGGCTATTACTATCCAGAATAATTTTGAAGAAGGATATTATTGGATGGGCAAATGCTACGAAAAATTACGACAGCGTGACGACGCAATACAAAGCTATCAAAATGCTCTTTTGTACGATAAAAATTTTATAGAGGCAAGGCACGCGCTTGATAGACTTGAAGGCGAAAAGTGAACATTGTATTGCTGTTTTAAAATAAAAACTATGTAGATATTTTATTTCTTAATTCTTATTTCTTAATTCTCAATCAATACCATGCCGATAATAGCTCCTTCAATTTTAACAGCCGACTTTTTGCACCTTGATGATGCTTGTAAAATGATCAATGAAAGTGAGGCAGATTGGTTTCACCTCGATGTAATGGATGGCCGTTTTGTCCCGAACATAAGTTTCGGAATGCATGTTATTAAACAACTTCGTATCGCGGGGAAAAAATTTTTTGACGTGCATCTTATGATCGTGGAGCCTGATAAATATGCTTATGAATTTAAGGAGGCAGGTGCAGATGGACTAACAGTGCATCTTGAAGCATGCCCGCATTTACATCGAAACATCCAGCAAATAAAAGCATTGGGCATGAAAGCGGGAGTTGCGATCAATCCACATTCGCCCATAATTTTATTAGAAGATATTATTGCCGATATTGATCTTGTTAATCTTATGAGCGTGAATCCCGGTTTTGGCGGACAATCATTTATACCCTACTCCATTCAAAAAATAAAAGATCTGAAAGCGCTGATCAATGAAAAAAATTCTTCAGCTCTTATTGAAATAGATGGCGGGGTTTCCTTGCAAAATGCAAAAGAAATTTTAGACGCGGGTGCTGATGTGTTGGTTACAGGAAATGCTGTCTTCAGTTCTGAAGATCCAAAAGAAACCATTGCAAAATTTAAGAAACTATAGCAGCACTCACACACCCGCCAAAATGCTTTGAACAGGTGGATATCCTGATCTTCAGTCCTTATCATCGCCCTCCATCTTGTGTGAAAATTTTAGTATAATGAACTCCGCGGGCCTTATTACCGCCATCCCAATTTCAACTATCATCACACCGTTATCAATATCCGCCTGCGTCATAGTTTTACCCAATCCAACTTTTACAAAAAAGGCATCTTCGGGCTTTGTACCCATCAATGCGCCTGCCCTCCATTGCTCTGTTAAATAATTTTCAACAAGCGTCTGCACTTTGTTCCATGTGCTGTCATTGTTAGGTTCAAATACAAATACATCCGTGGCTTCTTTACACGACTCTCCCACCATATTAAAATACCTCCGTACAGAAATATATCTCCATTCATTGTCATTACCGGCGAGTGTGCGTGCACCCCAGATGATCGCGGGGCCCCGGCCAGTAAATGTTCTGATGACATTTATAAATTTTCCCTGAGAATCTTCATTGTTTAATTCTTCCTGCTCCTCCTGCGTCAAAACATATTCCGGGCGAATGGCTGCATCAATGTTAATATTGGCCGGCGGTTTCCAAACACCTTGTGCCGCATCTACTTGGGCATAGACTCCCGCGACAGCAGGCGAAGCAGGCAGGCGCATTTCTATATCACTAATTGCATTGCGTGCCAAATTATAGTATTCGCTGTTGAAGGATTTCAATGATGCAAGGTCTGGCGGCAAATCTCCCGCGCCATTGCTTACGATTTTTACCAGCTCATCTGCCGGCCTAAAATGGATGTTCGTGTATAGTCGCGGAAAATATGCCGCTGCATATTGCAAGTACTTTGTATCCACATCGAGAGAGCTTCTTAGCAATGCAGCATCTTTTTTCCATGCTGCAATGTTACCACTGGTGTGAAAAACAGTTAATATGGTAAACCTATCTTCCAGCGCTGCACATTGTTCCATCGCTTTTTTATACAAAAAATAATAATTTGTATATCGCTCCAGGTTTATCGCGTCCGGAAAAAGGAGCAATGTAACGTCATCAATCTTCTTTACTATTCGCAATCCTCTTTTAAGATCAGTTACTTTTATAATCCCTTTGCTGGTATAGTTTCCCATCGATACAATGTAACAGGCTCCACCGCCATTGAGAAAAAAAAGTTGTAGCGAATAATACAATAAATAATGCGATTTGTTTTTTGAAGTAACAGTACCGACCACAACAAGGTTGTTGCCAATATTTTCAAATGTGATTTCCACTCCTTTCTCGGGCGCGGCAAAGCCAAAATGCTTTTCATATTCAGCGATGGATGTTATGCGAAATGGTTTATTTAAAAGATCTCCGTCTTCATTTAACTCAGCCTTTTCAGTATACCCAATAAATGCAGGAATCGCAGTAGGCACCGACGATACCGGGATGGGAGTCTTTGATATATCTTCAATATATATTCCGTTAGTAATATGCGCTCGCATAAATTAAATTTAGGATTTTGATTATGGAAATGAATGCCCCGCGGTGTTCAGGAAATAAATATAATACATAGGAGGTTTAAAAAATAATTGATGTCACCGGAGAATATTATAATTTACTTTTTATAGCAAAAGGGAAATGTTTACATTCCTTATTTT
>JBDTMP010000141.1:0-6741 GCA_039934215.1 Ginsengibacter sp. | reverse complement strand
GTATTTGTTTCTATGTACTGGGGTAGTTTAATGATTGGGCGCTGGGTTGGTTCTATCCCGGCATTTGACCTTAAGCCAGCTACGAAACAATTACTTACATTCATTGTTCCTTTGGTTGCCTTTGCAATCGTTTTGGCGGTAAATGCAATTTCCAAACATGATGTGAATATTTTATATTATTATATTGTATGTGTGATTATTCAAATAGGCGCTTTCTATGTAAGTAAAGAAAAACCTGCAAGAACACTTTTAATTTTTGGGCTATTGGGAATGACCGGAATGCTGATTGGTTTATTTAGCACCGGCACTGTTGCTATCTATGCATTTCTCAGCGGAGGTTTATTTTGTTCAATAATGTGGCCGGCTATTTTTACATTATCCGTTGCAGGCCTTGGAAAATATACCACACAGGGCTCCGCATTTTTAATCATGATGATTTTAGGTGGTGGAATCATTCCACCTATACAAGGCAAGCTTGCAGATTTTCTTCAATCCAAAAGTGATATTGTAGGGTATGGCATACATCAATCGTATTGGGTAGCGGTTATATGTTTTGCTTACATTGCTTTATTTGCATTTATAGTGAAAGGTATCTTGAAAAGACAGGGAATTGATTATGAAACACCGGTAGAAGACGTGAGTGAAATCAGCTCACCGGAAGGAGCATTTGAAGGACAGCCGGCTTAGGAATATTTAAATTTTTATTATGAGTATTAGTACAAAAAAAACTGAACCAGAGCAACCGTTGGAATATGCGATAGGTATTGATATAGGAGGCACATCTGCAAAATTCGGGATTGTAAATCATCGGGGAGTAATTTCAAACCGTGGAGATATAGCTACTAACGAGCACGCTGATGTAGAAAAATTTATTGACGAGTTATATGAAAAAGTAAAGCCCGCAATTGAAGAAACTGGCGGAGATCATCTTATAAAAGGCATCGGTGTAGGTGCCCCAAATGGTAACTATTACAGTGGTACGATTGAATATGCGCCTAACCTGTTGTGGAAAGGAGTTATTCCGCTTGCAAAACTCATTACAAAAAAATTTAAAAAACCATGCTCATTAACTAATGACGCCAATGCCGCTGCAGTTGGCGAAATGATGTATGGCGCTGCACGCGGCATGAAAGATTTTATAATGATTACATTAGGCACCGGTGTAGGAAGCGGAATCGTTGCAAACGGTCATTTAATTTTAGGGCATGATGGATTTGCAGGTGAGCTCGGCCATACCATTATACGCCCCGGGGGCCGGCTTCACTCAGGTACCGGAATGAGAGGCAGCCTGGAAACTTATGCTTCAGCAACGGGAATTTCAGCAACTGCCAAAGAAATGCTCACCGAAAGATTGAATGAAGAAAGCCTGTTAAGGAAACTTGTGCATAAGGATATCACCTCAAAACAGATTTATGATGCGGCGTTAAAAGGTGATAATATTGCTAAAGAAGTTTTCAAATTTACAGGAGAAATACTGGGAGAAGCGCTTGCAAATTTTGTGATGTTTTCGTCGCCTGAAGCCATCATATTATTTGGCGGTGTAATAAAAGCGGGAAAGCTTTTAATGGATCCTGTAAAAGAGAGTATGGAAAAAAATCTACTTCCCATATTTCAAAATAAAGTGAAATTATTATTCAGTGAATTAAAAGAATCAGATGCAGCTATACTGGGAGCCAGCGCCCTTGTGTGGGAAATAAAGCAGGAGAAAGCGTAAAGCACAGCAATAAATTTTTGTTTTAGTAATTTTATCGTCTCGAAATAATTTAGTTTTTGAATACCAAACTTTTCGTTTGAAAAAGATCACTGCAATATTTTTAGTTTTCGTAATGATCGTTTGCAGTAGCGGATTGTACATATCTTATCTTTTAAGTTTACACAGCATACACAAGCACCAGAGAGAAGTGATCCTCCACTCAGATAATTTCAAAAATATAATCGCTGAATTTTCATTCCCTCTTAATTATGCCCTCGATGAAAATATTGACCTGGTATTTGTTGAAGATGATGAAATCATGTTTAACGGAAAAATGTACGATATCGTGCAGCAGTACACTTCTGCAAACAGTATTTTCATCAGGTGCATTCCCGATAAAATTGAAGATGAGGTACGCGACCAGGTAAACAATCAAATTAATAAAACTGACGGAGCTACAGCTCAGAAAAACTTTTCTGCATTTAAATTCAACCCCGGTCCGTTTATTTCGGATTCGGAAACGGTGGATTTATCTTTTATTTTTAATTGCAGAGCACCGAATTTCTTTTCAGGGAATATCCAACCAGTAACACAATATCTTCACGTACCATCTCCTCCACCCTGGTTGGTGTATAACGCTTAATAATATTTTTATTCTTCTTGTTGCCGGAACATACCGGTGATACATCATTGAGCGCATTCAATTTTCTTATTATATTTTATTAATTGTAATCACACAATTATTGACGAAGATTTCGTGGAGATTAACAATGCTCATGATTACAAATATTTAAACCGAGTAAAATGAAAACTTTATTTTTTCTTGCTGCCATGATATGGTCCATTCCTTTATTTTCTCAAACGATAAAGGGAAGGGTTATAGATCAGCAAACGAATGAACCAATATATGGAGCCACCGTTAAATTTTCTGGCCAGGGTGGCACAACAACAAATAAGGATGGAACTTTTTATGTGAATTGCTCTGTCAATTCTGACATAATTGTTTCTTATGTGGGATATAACAGTGTCAAACAAACGATAAAAAATTGTAATGATGACATTAATATTTCCCTTGTGCAATCGAACAATAAATTAAATGAAGTTGAAATCACAGCAACTTCCAATGTCAATAAGGCAATTTTATACCAGCCTTCGTCGATTACCAAACTTGAACCTGTCGAACTTAAACGTGGTACCGGTCTATTTCTTGACGATGCCATAAACGGAAATGTGCCGGGAGTAACAATGAACAGGCGTGCGGTATCTTCGGGGCAACAATTTAATATTCGCGGTTATGGCAATGGCTCACGGGGTACGAGAGGTATCAGCAGCAATTTTGACGGACAGGGTTACAAAGTTTATTTAAATGGAATTCCTGTTACGGATGCCGAAGGCATTACCACCTTGGACGATATTGATTACGGTTCCATTGGCAATGTAGAAGTAACAAAAGGCCCATCAGGAACCTTATACGGCCTGGCAATCGCTGGTGTTGTAAACCTCAGCACCATCAAGCCTGAGAAAGGAAAAACTTCTGTAAGCCAGGAAGTTCTTATTGGCAACTATGGATTGCAGCGTTACACAACCCAGTTTCAAAAAGGCGGAGAGCGTTCTTCTCTTTTAGTAAATTATGGTCATCAAAATTCAGATGGATTTACCATTCACAATTCTTCGCATAAAGATTTCGTAAATGTTGTTGGGGATTTCCAACCCAACGATAAGGAAACTGTAAGCACCTATTTTGGATACAGCAACAGCTATGATCAAAGAAGCGGTGAGCTGACTATTGATCAATATAACAATGATGATTTTTCAGGAAATATTGAATATATAAAGAGAAATGCACACAGCCAGGTATATACATTCAGGGCAGGTGTGAGTCATGGCTATAATTTTAATGAGCACATAGCTAATACGACTACCTTGTTTGGTACAGGCTTCAACAGTAATGCAAGTTCCGCTGGAGGATGGACAGATAAAGGAGCGCTGAATTTCGGACTACGTTCTACGTTTGATACTAAATTTTCCCTCGGAAATACTACAAGCCTGAGTGGTATCACGGGCGTGGAAACACAACGTCAGAATGCAACTACAATCGGGTATGGCATGATAGATCCTTTGGGGTCTGCACATGTTTGGAATTATGGCGATCCCTATTTTATTATTGGAAGTTACGCCGCGGGCAATAACGGAACAAATTCTAATGTATATACAACAACGGCTACCACATCTGTTTTTACGGAATGGACTTTGGCTTTGCCTCATGATATTTCTATTACAGGTGGTGCGGGATTAAGTAATATGAAAATAACATTAGATGACAGGATATATGCCCCGGATAAACCTACACACTATGAGACAAACTATAAAAATTTATTCTCACCGCATCTCGCCATTAATAAAGTTTTCAGCAAGCAATTCTCAGTGTATGCGTCCTATACAAAGGCATATAAAGCGCCTGTGAGCTCATATTTCTATATTCCGTATTCTTCGGTAGGTGGACCTGAAACGGGAATTGTAAATAATAAATTAAAACCTGAAATCGGCAACCAGTATGAAGTAGGCACAAAGGGTGCGTTGCTTAACGGGAAATTATCTTACCAGCTTGCATTTTTCAATGCAATATTTACTGATAAGTTTACGACAGTTGCCGTGCCTTTTAACGCTACAACTACCCTATACAGTTATGTCATCAATGGAGGCAAACAGGATGATAAGGGAATAGAAGCATTGGTGAAGTTTACTGTTTATGAGTCTGCAGACGGCTTCTTCAAAAACATTACGCCTTTTGCGAATGTTACCTATTCAGATTTTCAGTATAAGAATTACCCGTTTCATATTATTAAAGGAACGACCGATTCTATTGTTAATTATAACGGTAACGATGTCGCCGGTGTAGCGAAGGTTGTAGCGAATTTTGGATTCGATATTACAACGAGGCCAGGTCTTTATGCCAATATGATATACATGTATAAAGATCGCCTGCCTATTACTTCTGATGGACTTAATATTGCGGCAAGCTATAGCTTATTGAATGCGAAGCTCGGCTTTCGCCACAGCCTTTCAACGCATTTTGATCTTGACTTGTATGCAGGTGTAAATAATATTACGAATACAAAATATCCTATAATGGTTTTTGTAAATCAAATCCCCGATGCTTATATAGCAGGCCCGCGTTTTGCAAATTTTTACGGAGGTTTAAATTTGAAATATAATTTTTAATAAAAGAGCAAAGGGCGGCAATGTTGTCGCCCTTACTTTAAAAAATGAACATGAAAAAAATATTTTTTTTGGGAATAGTGAGTATAATTTTTATTGGCTGCGGAAGATTTGGAAATAAAGAAAAAGATGATACAAAAGACATGCGGATAGTTTCTCTTTCAAAGCATTTAACTGAAATGGTTTTTGCATTAGGCAAAGGGCATGATCTTGTGGCGGTGGATCTTTCAAGTACGTATCCTGATAGCGCCAAACTTCTCCCAATAGTTGGTTACCACAGGGCTTTAAACCCTGAAGGCATAATTTCCATGAACCCGGATCTCGTGATCCATAGCAACGATATAGGTCCGGCCAACGTGATGCCGCAGGTAGAAAAAGCAGGACTGAAAGTAAAAGTATTTGGCGGCGCCAACACGTTTGATAGCGCCAAGATGCTCCTGAAAGATTTAGGTAAATTTTTTAATACCGAAGAAAAGGCTGATGCCATTTGTAAAAAAATGGATGTTGATATGAGCAAAGCTACCGAGGCCTTGAAAGCGATGAATATAAAAGATACCCCGAGTGTTATGATCGTACATTTTGGCCGGGCGGGTAATATTTATTTTATAATGAGCGGCCGCGATGGAGTGGGCGATAAAATGATTGCCCTTGCTGGTGGCAAAACCGCAAAGTATGACGCGAAAGGCGCAAGACAACTGAGCGCAGAAGCGGTGGCAACATCCAATCCGGATATTATCATTGCTACCGATTATGGTTATGATCAAATGGGAAGTATGGATAAATTCATCACCGGAATACCTGGCGTAGCTCTTACCAATGCAGGAAAAAATAAACGCATTATCCGCTTTGAAGAACACGACCTTATTTATTTTGGTCCGCGTACGGGAGAAAATATTATTAAATTGATGAACTTAATTCATCCTTCTGCCGATGTTCAGACAAAATAAATTTTTTTTCCCGGTCACGATTATTTTATTAGTGATTGCAATTTTATGCGCTATTGCATTTGGCGCAGTTTCCATAACCATGCATGATATGTTTTCTGGAATCATGCATATTTTTCAAAATAAAAAACCAGGAAATATTTACGAAGCCGTTTTTTTGCAAATAAGATTACCGAGAGTTGTATTATGCGCAGTCACAGGAGCCATTCTTTCTGTATCTGGTGTTTTATTACAAGGCCTTTTCCGTAACCCAATAGTAGAGCCGGGGCTTATAGGCACCAGCGCCGGTGCTGCTTTCGGCGCCTCATTGGTTTTTGTATTCGCGGTGCAAATGAGCAAAGAAATACAAAGTATTGCAGGGCCGCTGTTAGTTCCTTTATTTGCATTTGGTGGCGGCCTCGTTGCAACATTTCTTGTGTATTCTATTTCAAAATCTCAAAAAAAAATATCAATAACTTCCCTGCTGCTGGTTGGAATTGCAATCAATGCAATCGGCCTTAGCGGTACGGGATTCATGAGTTACATCGCCAGGGATCCGCAGGCAAGAAGCATTACTTTCTGGAATCTCGGTACATTTTCCGGGGCTACGTGGCTACAGGTCGGCATCACGTCATCCGTAGCATTTATTGTTTTCATTATATCACTTCGTTATTCAAAACAATTAAATGCGTTGATACTTGGGGAAGAAGAAGCCTCCTACCTTGGTATAGAACCCGAAAGATTAAAAAGGCGCATCCTCATTCTTACGACTGCAATGGTATCTGTTGCTACAGCATTTGTCGGCGTCATCAGTTTTGTAGGATTGATAGTCCCGCATATTCTGCGGTTGTTAATCGGTAGTGATAACAAGAAATTAATTCCTGCTTCAATGATTATGGGAGCCAT
>JBDTMP010000140.1:0-4803 GCA_039934215.1 Ginsengibacter sp. | reverse complement strand
TAAATTTGCGCAATGAAATTATTAATCTCTTATATAAAGCCTTATAAAGGGCTGGTAGCTTTATCGCTGTTTCTTGCAGCCGTCAACCAGGTGTTTTCATTATTTTCTCCCTGGATTACTGGTAACATTCTTGATTTGTTTGTTAATCATCCGCATGTTTTTCCCGATAAAACTCCACGCACTCAAAATCAATTTTTCTTTGGTGGCGGTAATTATCATGGGTTACTATTTTTCCTCTTGCTCCTTATTGGCACCGCGATGGTGAGCCGCATTGCCAAAGCGTTCCAGGATTATTTCTCTAATGTGCTTGTGCAGAAGTTTGGCGCTACCATTTTTACCGATGGCCTGAAACATAGCATGATGCTGCCTTACCAGGATTTTGAAGATCAGCGCAGCGGTGAAACGTTGTCTATTCTTACCAAAGTAAGAGCGGATACAGAAAAGTTCATTACCAACTTTGTAAATGTTTTTTTCATCATTATCGTGAGCATTGTCTTTATATCAATTTATGCTTTCCGGTTGCATTGGGTAATCATGCCTGTGTATACAGTTGGAATTGTATTAATAGCGGTGGTTACAAGCCTGCTTAGTAAAAGAATAAAATCTATCCAGAAGAACATTGTAAATGAAACAAATGCTTTGGCAGGCTCTACCACGGAATCGTTAAGGAATATTGAATTGGTAAAAAGCCTTGGGTTAACTGACCAGGAAGTACACAGACTGAATAATAATACTTTTAAAATTCTAAAACTTGAGTTGCGTAAGGTTAAAAGTATACGTACCATAAGTTTTATCCAGGGCACGATGGTAAATTTTTTACAGCAGCTCATTACTTTCACCCTGCTTTGGTTGATCTTTCAAAATTCTATTACACCAGGCCAATATCTTTCACTTGTTTTTTACAGCTTCTTCTTATTTGCGCCCATGCAGGAAATTGGCAACATCATTATTTCCTACAGGGAAGCAGAAGCTTCTTTAAATAATTTTCATACACTGATGCAGAAAGCGCCGGAAGTAAAACCTGCAAAAGCCGAGATGATACAAAACATTGAAGAGCTTGAATTCATTAATGTAAAATTTAAACACCAATCAGCGCAGCAACCTGCACTATTGAATATAAGCTTTGATGTTAAGAAGGGAGAAACCATCGCATTTGTTGGCCCCTCGGGCTCGGGAAAAACAACACTGGTAAAACTATTGGTAGGTTTATATATTCCCATGCAGGGAGATATTTTGTACAATAAAATTGACAGAAAGGATATTGATTTTGATGTGCTGCGCACACAGATAGGTTTTGTAACGCAGGATACGCAACTCTTTGCGGGAACCATTAAAGAAAATTTGCTATTTGTAAATCCATCGGCAACTGACGAGGAAATTCTTGATGCATTAAAAAAGGCATCATGCAATACTTTGCTTTCACGTGCCGATAATGGGCTTGATACTTTAATTGGTGAAGGTGGTGTAAAAGTTTCAGGAGGTGAAAAACAACGCTTATCTATTGCAAGAGCATTGCTTCGCCATCCGCATTTATTAATTTTTGATGAAGCAACTTCCTCTCTTGATTCATTGACGGAAGAAGAAATTACAAACACTATAAAAAATGTTTCATCAAAAAAAGAACAGATAACTATTTTAATTGCGCATAGGTTGAGCACCATTATGCATGCCGATAAAATTTATGTGTTGGAGAAAGGTGAAGTAATTGAAACAGGCACACACGAAGAATTGATTTCTCAAATGGGTTTATACTATGCAATGTGGCGCCAGCAAATCGGGGAAAGAAAAAAATTAACAGCAGTTCAACCTTCTTTGAATTAGGCCGTCACCGATTTTTATTTAGATCATTCGCTTATAAGCATTGGCAATTATACTTTATCATGAAATGGATTCTAATTTTCAAGTTTGTGTGTAATACCTTTGCGGCATGATTCAGGAGGAAAAGAAACCAAAACCAAATTTTCTTTGGAGTGTACTCACAATGCGATGCCCCAGATGTAGAAGGGGTGATATGTTTAAGAATCCAAACCCTTTCAAAAAACTCAGCCTTTCATATATTTTGGATATGTATAATCATTGCCCTGTATGCCGTCAAAAATATGATCTTGAACCTGGCTTCTGGTATGGTACGGGATATGTGAGTTATGGATTGGCTGTGGCAATTTCAGCTTTTACCTTTATAGCCTGGTGGATCATTATAGGTGTATCTACGGACGATAATAGAATATTTGGCTGGCTTATATTCAATGCAATTTTGTTAGTAGTTATTCAGCCATGGCTTATGCGTATTAGCAGGGTGCTCTATCTCCTATTTTTTGTAAGATATAATGAGAATTATGAAAAAGAAGATGCCATTGTTTTTGACCAATGACGCCATTGTTCCTGCAAATTGGTATAAAATATTTTGATGAAGTAAGATAGACTTTTCTGAAGTTCGTCCTTATATCTTTCTTAAAATCCCCGTATAAAAAATTTCTAAGCAACAGAATTTTTTGGAATTTTTTTCGTGCCGATTCCCTTGAATATTTTGTATATAGAAGCCAGCATAAAAATGCCGCTAAGTACTACAACAATTGAAGGGCCTGCAGGGAAATCATAATGAAAAGAAAAATTCAAGCCGAAAAAACTCGCTATAATACTAATCAGTAATGAAATGATCAATACCCCGGTTTTGTTTTTTGTAATCATAATAGCGCACACTGCCGGAATGATGAGATAGGAAAACACAGGGATAACGCCGTTTATTCTCACCGCGAAAACAATCGCCAGCCCTATAGAAATATAGAAGAAAAAGTTCCAAATATTGAAAATGCCTACGAGATGATTAACGCCGTTTTCAAATGATTCTGTGAGTGCAAAAAATTTCCTGAAAAATATTAATTGTAACAGCAGAATTGCACCGAAAACAATGCTTATTAATTTGATTTGTTCCCAGCTTACAGATAAAATATTTCCGAATAAAACTTCCTGGATGTCAGAATCACCGTGAGCCGTTTTTGAAATAAATAACACCGTTAAGGCCGATGAAAAGGCGTACAAGATTCCTATGATCGCTTCCTGTTTTAAACGCTTGTCACGAATGTTTATGAACGACATTAGTAAAGCGCCGGTCAATGTAAATATCAATGGAATAGAAGTAAGCCCCGTGCCGATAAATGCAGCAAAGGCGACCCCCAAAGAAGATATCTGGCCCAATGCAAGGTCAACAAACACGATACCCCTTCCCACTACATGCACGCCCAAATAAGATAATAATACACCAGTTATTAATGCTGCGGTAAATGCCTGCACAATAAAGGGCAATTGAAACATTTCAAACATAATGACTAAGATTTAAAAAATTTATTTATTTTAATGTTGAAGTTATCCGGTCAATATCGTAATCAAACAAATCAAAATAATTTTTTATTGCCGGAAAAGCCCCTGTTGAAGTTGCCAGTGTTAATTCTTTCACACCAGTTTGCTTTGCTACCACATCCGAAGAAGAAGTAGTAAAATAGGGGGAGGAAATAATAACTTTTATATCATTAGCTTTTACCTCTTTAATTACTTTCACAAGCTGTGAGGGTGAAGGTGGAATGCCAGGCTTTGGTTCCATAAAATCAACTATTTCCAATCCAAATCTTTTTTCAAAATACACCCATTCATTGTGATAGGCGATAATTTTTGATCCTTTAAACGGGGCCATTTTTTCCTGCCATTCCACCATCTTTGTATTTATTTTGCTAAAAAAATCACGAAGATTTGCTTCATAAAAATTTTTGTTGGCAGGATCGATTCTCTCCAATCCATTCGCAATATTTCTTCCAATTACTTTTCCATTCAATGGGTCAAGCCAGTAATGCGGATTGCCATAAATATGAATATCGCCTTCTCCCCTGTTAGCAGACGAGGGTACCTGCAATAAACCCACACCTTCAGAAGCATCTATATATCCCGGTGATCCTTTTTGAATTTTTGAATTCCTTGAACTTGCAAGTAGTTGAGGTGACCATCCTGTTTCAAGATCAAGTCCTACTGTTACAAAAATATCTGCGTTTGATAAACTAATAATGTAACTGGGCTTGGGATCTACAAAGTGAGGATTTTGGTAACCTGTCGCAATAGATGACACTGAGACTTTATTTCCACCTATCATTTCCGCAATACTTTTCATATCGGTTGTAGTCGTTACAACTTTAATAGTTCCTGCCTTTAGCCCACAAAATATATTCAGCAAGCAATAAATAAGTACAATTGATTTTACTTTCATGATTTTATTTTTTTAATAATTTTTTTTTACAATTAATATTGATGCGCACCATGTGCGCCAATAACGAAAATCCATCGCAACCACGCCTGGCTATAATTGGGTTCAAGATTTATAATGGTATGTTTCCCCTCTATTTCTATCTTTTGAAATTCAGTAGCATACCAGCCGAGAGTAACTGAATATGCTTGTTCAAGAATTCTTTTATTATATGGCCTCTGTGCGTAATCGTAACGGCCGGTCAGGAACCACCTCTTAGCAATTTGATCTTCAACAAAGGAATATAATCCAAAGGAATTATGCGCATTCGCTGATGAATATTTTGCATTACTATAAAAAAATTCACTTTGCCAGGTGAGTGATTTATAAGTATTCATTTGAACAGGCTTCCATTTATAAGTAAGATCAACAGCGCCTATATTCGTGTTCCTCGAAGAATCGTTAGGCCCTGTAATGCCCGTTAAACCTAACTCCAGCGTAGCGTTATCACTAAGAGTGAAAAAGTTTTTTAAATGGCCTAAATAAATAAAATGGTTATTATCGCCCCTGTAGAA
>JBDTMP010000139.1:0-15278 GCA_039934215.1 Ginsengibacter sp. | reverse complement strand
GCGCTTCAAGAGGTTCCGGCAATCCTTTACCTCCTGCGGTACGGGAACAAATGGAGTCCTCTTTTGGTGCAGATTTTTCGGGTGTGAAAATTCATAGTGATAGCGCTTCGGTGCAAATGAATGAAAGCTTGAATGCACAGGCGTTTACCCATGGTAGTGATATTTATTTCAATGCCGGGAAGTATGATGCTAATCACACAGGAGGAAAACATTTGCTGGCGCACGAGTTAACGCATGTGGTTCAGCAATCAGGAGGAACGAATATTCGAAAGCAGGAAGACACTCCTGACAGCAATGCAGTAACTAATACGCAAGGCCGTTTTTTAACGGACGATTCTGCAACACCGGCCGAAGGACAAATGACTAAATCTGAGTTTCTTCAAAGATTGAATACAGAAGTATGTGAAACTGTAGATGAAGCTTTGAGGTTTACAGGATCATCATCAGATAATTGCCCTTATATCAGGGAAGTCTTTGCACGATATCAAAACAATACGCCTGCGCAAATAGAGGAAGTCATACAACGGTATGAACCCTCCACTCAATTTGCCCAAAGTGCTCAAGACCTTATTCAAATGGTGAAAGCGCATGCCTTTACCGCAGCTATTCAATGGGCGGCCAATGGTGTGCTGCCAGGTTTATCGCAAGGCATTGCATCACAGATATCTTCAGGTATTTCAACAGTATCAAATGCCGTAAGCGCTGTTACAACGAGTATAAGCAATGCTGTTTCCAGCATAGGAAATTTATTTTTTAAATCAAAGCCAGGTGTACAATCCCCTTTTGGAGTAATGCGGAGCCTAGGTAAAGGAAACCCGATCAACAGCAGCACAAGAGGAAGAATGGAATCTGCTTTCGGAACTAATTTTTCTGATGTGCAAATTCATACCGATAGTAAAGCATCCGGTTTATCAGGCGGGATGAATGCAAGAGCGTTTACCGTTGGAAACCATATTGCGTTTGGCAGTGGTGAGCATAAGCCGGGGACCTTAGTTGGCGACGCTTTGATGGCTCATGAGCTTGCGCATGTGGTGCAGCAAAAAGAACAATCGCAAACTATATTTACAAAGCCTCAATATATTTCTTCTGACGCACACCTGGAAAATGATGCAGATAGCAGCACATACGATTTTTTAATGAACCAAACTTTACAAAGCGGCCAAAAAAAATCTATCAGGCCAAAAATGAAATCTGGCCTGAGCATTCACAGTTGCAAAAAGACTACTGTACCTCATACCCCATGCACGGCTCCTGAAACAGCCTCTGTCAATTCATATCGGACAAGATCTTCGGGATGGATAGATGCAGCCTTAATTAAATTAAGAGAAAAGCCGGTAAGGGCAGATGTGCTCGCCAGCTTGCAACGAAATTTTGGGGCTACTGATGGCGTGGAAGCTAATCTCCCGGGAATTATTGAGAAAGTTGTAACTGCGCAGGCACAGATGAACGCTTCAGCATATTATTGTGCAGGAACAGAAGACTCGACATGTGCAAAGGGGCACTGTGGATATACGTATGCTGGTACAAATGAATTTTTAATATGTCGTAATAGTACCTTATCAAGTAGTGATGTGGAATTTCAATCATATTGTCCTATACACGAGGCTTATCATGCAGCATTTTCATCATTTGACGCTGATTCTTATTCGGGTTGGAATGGACATTGGAGCAGTACTTCGGGTTATCCAGGATCAGATCCTTTACATAACGCGGATTCGTACACTACAGTGATTTATGATCTAAAGTGAAAAATTATGAATCCCCATCTATATATCAGGTTTTTAAAATTCAAAATTCATTCCTTCCATTTCTTTGGAGTGCTTGGATACGTTCTGGGCATTTTGCTTGGAGTCAGTTTATGTTATTTTTTAGATCTTAAAATAAGTATTATTCTTTTGATGGGTTTAATGGGTGCTGCGACTTTTTTTCTATTGGCCTTTGCAGCGAAAACTATTACCGGTGACGAAACAATTGTTTATTACCATCATGAAATTGCTATTCTTATTTTTTGCTCCATTGCTTTATATCTTTTGCATTATCCTGTTTTACAATACATAGATATTACACTTCTTGGTATCGGTACTTTTCTTGCATTTGGAAGGATTGGCTGTTTTAATGTTGGCTGCTGCCATGGCCGTCCCGGTAATTTCGGATATCGCTATGGAGAGCACCATGTAAAAAATGGGTTCACCTGGTACTACAAGGATATTATCCTGTTTCCTGTTCAGTTGATTGAATCTGCTTTTGTTTTCTGTATTGTTATTACCGGTTCAATTCTTTTGTTTCAAAATACTTTACCCGGTACTGTTTTGATTCTCTATACTGTTGTGTATGGAGCTTTCCGTTTTGCAATAGAGTTTTTTAGGGGTGATGCTGAAAGACCTTACTGGAAAGGGCTATCAGAGGGGCAATGGACTACGCTTTTATTGATTGGGCTAAGTTTGGGATTGAGCTTTACTGGCCACTTGCCTTTTTACAATTGGCATTTGGTTTTTTTCTTATTACTAGTATCAGTGTCATTATATGTAGTATTTGCCCAAAGGAAAACAATCAAATATCGCCTGCTTCGTGCCAGGCATATTGAAGAATTGGCAACGGGACTGCAGCACATGAAGCTTACGGAAAACAACTTACTCCGCGAAAGGGAGGATGCAATAAATATCTATAGCACAACTGAAGGTCTGTCCATTTCTTGCGGAAGGTTTAATGCGCAAAATAAAAGCTTGCGTCATTACACAATTTCATCAGATGCAAATCTATTATTAGATGCCATTAATGTGAAAAAAATTGGAACTATGATTAGCCTTATAAAAAAACACAATCCTCAATTTGAGATGATTGAAAAAGAGAATGGGGTTTATCATTTAATTTTTTATGAAGAACTTTTTAAACAGGAACACATTCTTGAACCAATGAATGAAAATTAAAAGGATTATTCTTAAAACATAGACTCAAAAAATTTAATGATGAAAAATGACGGTATATACTAAGAAAAATGACGAATAAAGTTTTTAAAATTTTTTGACACCAGTTCATACTATTAGCACTAAAGAAGAAAAATAAAATGAGATCAGTTCTATATAAAAATAATTCGCCGGCCAGTTCTTTTAGTGATTCGCCGTTTTTTCAAAGAAAAACGGATAACAATTTTTATAAAGAATCAGCCACATCATTTTTTAAACCCGGCTCTTCTAAGCCGGCAAGTCAAATACAACTTGCGCCCGGTGATAAACATGATCTCACCGCTACCCAGCTCTCCGGTGATCCCATTCTTGAAAAAGCATTTGACAACGAAGCAATCATTGGAAAATTTTCAAACTCAAAAGGCAGTCATGTAAAAAAAATACAGGAAGCTCTCATTGAGCTTGGCATCGAATTGCCAGCGTCAGGGGCTGACGAAAAATTTGGAACAGAAACAGAAAACGGAGTCAAAGATTTCCAGAAAAAAGCAAGTATGAGCCCGAATGAGTGGGATGGAATTGTCGGAAGAAAAACCATAGGCCTCCTCGATCGCAGCTTAAGAAATAATGCGATTTCAACTGATACAGATTTGGCAGAAGATGATTTTACAGTTGCTGATGAAAAGAAAGATGATTCATGTAAAGGTAAAGCTACTGACCAGGCATGCCCGGATCCAAACACCGAGGTAATCAAAGCCGCTGACGAAGCAATTGCGATGATCGAAAAAGTGGAGAAGGAGCAGTTATCCCCCGGCCCTGTGAAAAATAAACAAGCAGATTATCCGGCAATATTTGATACTATATTCAGATTTAATGATACCCGCGATGTAAGCTTCAAAGTAACAGAAGTGAAGGCTATTTATGAAAAAGTAAAAGATTTTATAGGTACTTTAAAAACAGATAGAACACTAACCAGGTGCGGCACAGAATGTGACGGAGGTTGCAGGAGCGATTCACCTGCCTATCATACACCGACAAAAGGAGGCGGGCATGTAATTACCATTTGTCCTGGCTTTGATAAAAACAAGGAAAGAATATTAATAATTATTCATGAATCACATCATGCATCCATTCCCGGTTCCACGGATAAGGCTTATGCAGAAACCCGCTTGTTTGAAAAGCTTGATCATAATAAGGCCTTATTGAATGCAGCATCTTTTCACGTATTCGCTGCCTGGGTGGATACGCCGGGAAGCCAACCCATCGGCCCGAAAATAAAGGATACCAATTTAATAAATGATAAAACTAAAAAAGCAAATGTAGATATGGATCTCGCCTTCATGAACCAATGGTTCAGGCTGGTACCTTTTGATGTTTCGCAAACCGTGCAAGGAGCTGAAGAAGCAAAAGAGAAAGGAAGATATACAACAAATAATCCCAAAGTATTTATGGAAGTCGTTTTTTCTAAATGGTTTGGATTAACATCGCCACCAACCCCTCCAAATGCAACTGATATTAAAAAACTCCGGGCTATAGAGGAACACATAGGACTGATGGAAGATGCATTTAAATCTCCATTTGTAATATTGGAGACAAAAGATGAAAGCTTCTGGTCAACCGGCCCTGGAACTGATATCGCTCTGAATGATAATGTGCTCAAGCTGGATAGCGAGCACATGGCCATTGCTTTATTACAGGAATTAATTCATGCCACTCCAAACATCAGCGCCGAAACAGAACCTTTATATGTTGGAACTATTAATGATATGAGAAACCTGAGAAATCTTGATCCGTAATTTTTATTCAAAAAAGGAAAAAAAGTAAGTATATAAATTAAACCAACTAAACAATGCCCCCAAATCAATCAAAACCTCTCGCTCTTCAATGGAATCAACTTACTCTTGATGCGATTAAGCTCACCAGGACTTCACCGCCATTAGCCGCAAGGGCGCTGGCTATGGTACATACCGCCATGTATGACGCGTGGAGTGTTTACAATAAATGTGCATTTAGTACCACTACATCACGATATATAAAAAGGCATGAAGAGGGATGCGGCGAAAATGAAATAGATAAAACATTCAGCTATGCAGCGTATAGAGTTTTAACCGATTTATTTTGGTTGGCGTTACCTCCCGAAAACAGGAATATGTTTCGCGACCTCATGATAAAATATAATTTTTATCCTGACGATTGTTCGCTTGATATTAAAACTGCCCAGGGCATTGGCAACCTTGTCGCAAGGCTGGTAATTGATTACCGCCATGGGGATGAATCGAATCAGCCTGGTATGTTATTTCATTTTCCTCCATGGAGTGATTTTTCAGGATACCAACCCGTCAATCCCCCTGAGCCTGCGGCTGTAAAAGACATCAATCACTGGCAACCACTTTTGGTTGGTGGCAAAGCCCAGCGTTTTCTTGTTCCGCATTGGCCCCTTGTAAAATCTTTCGCATTAACATCGGCAAAGCAATTCAGGCCCGATCCTCCATATAATATAAAAGACTCGCCTAATGAATTCAAGAAACAGGCGCAGGAAATAATTTCCATAAGCGAATCGCTTACTGATAAAGAAAAAGCAATTGCCGAATATTGGGAAGATGGTCCTGATTCCTATACACCGCCTGGTCATTGGTGTGAGATTGGTCAATTCATTTGTGAAAAAGAAAAGTATGGTAATAAGGATTGTATAAAATTATTTTTCGCACTCGCCAATGCAATGCTTGACTCCTCCATAGCATGTTGGGAATGCAAGCGCAGGTATGATTCTGTTCGTCCCATTACTGCAATTCATGAATTATATAATGGCAGAAGGATAAAGGCCTGGGGCGGCCCTTTTAAAGGAATTATTGATATGGACGGAAAAGAATGGATGCCATATCAACAGCCTGATTTTGTAACGCCTCCATTCGCGGAGCATGTGTCCGGCCATAGTACAATCAGCCGTGCCGCCGCCGTTATTTTGCAGTCTTACACACACAAGGATAGTTTTGAAGGGTGTTTTTTAGTAAAGAAAGGATCCTCACACATAGAACCTGGTAAAACACCGGTATCGGACATAATGCTTGACTGGCCTACGCTTACAGCCGCCGCAGAAGAAGCGGGCGTTTCACGTTTATATGGGGGCATTCATTTTAAAAGAGCAAATGATTTGGGGCAAAAGCTGGGCGCCTCTGTCGGAAAATGTGTTTGGGAAAAAGCACTTTATTATTTTAATGATTAGCGTAACGTGAACGGACAAACGTATAAATTGAATTGTAAGTTCGTTGATTGGGTAACCTTAGTAGCAAAAATCATCATGATGATAAGCAATCCTATTACCTTATCAGGCAGGGGAAATATAGTTCTAAGAACTTAACTACTGCCAAAGGCATTTTTAAATTGAATGAAACAATAACTCACATTTTAAAATAATATTATCATGGCAAAAGCAATTAAATCCCAACGTGATCTTTACAGATTTCAATATGCTGTAAAATTTATTTGTACCGCAAATATTCCTGGTACGTCACAGACTACAGATGCATTTGTTCCCGGGTCATATCAAACTGCGGTAAATATTCATAATCCGCAAAACGTGTTGGTTAAGATGCGCAAAAAGATAGCTTCACCAATTGAGATTTCAAAATATTTTAGTTTCAGCCTGAAGCCGGATGCAGTGGAAAGAATAACCTGTAAACAACTCAGTGAATTTGGTGTTCACATCATTCACGGCTTTGAAGGTTTTTTGGTTATTGATAGTACGCACAGCATTGATGTGGTAGCAGTTTACACCGCCGCAGGAACCAATCACGGCCAGGTGGCCGCTATGGATGTTGAGCAGATTAAAGAAAGGAAATTATAAAATGGAATTATATTGAAGCTATAATTGCCGCGACTTTTCCCAAAGGGATGCCTTTGGCACAGGTCGTGGAATAAAACAAAACATAAACGGCTTTAGCCAAAACAAATTGAATATTCTTATTTGGCTTAAGCCAATGACAAATTTTTAAACCGTCCACGGCTTAAAGCCTGTGACAATTAACCCATAAATATTGTCATTAACTCATAAATTATTAAATATGCCCGTTATAGCAGTTGCCAATCAAAAAGGCGGAGTCGGAAAAACCACGACAACTATCAATCTTGGTGCGATGCTCCAGCTTTCAGGGAAAAAAGTTTTGCTTGTAGATGCGGATCCGCAGGCCAATCTTTCTCAATCATTAGGAATGCAGGACGAGCCTGAATCAAATCTTTACACTGAAATAAAAAAAGAAATAACAGGGCAGGGTTCTGATATAAAAAAATCTATTGTGGAAATACGGCCAGGCTTTAGTATTGTTCCCTCTTCTATTGAATTGGCCGATGCGGAAATGGAATTGGTAAGCGTGTACAGCCGTGAACAGGTTTTAAGCTGGATACTTCAACCGGTTCTAAATGATTACGATTTTATTTTTATTGATTGCCCTCATTCCATTGGAATGTTAACTGTAAATGCCTTGGTCGCATGTAATGAGGTCATAATTCCTTTGCAGGCAGAATTCTTGCCTCTTAAAGGCGTACATAGTTTTATGCGCCAGTTTAATTCAATAAAAAAGAGATTAAATCCAAAAATAAATTTACTAGGATTTGTTCTTACTAAATTTGATGAGCGTAAAATAATGAACCATCATGTGCAGGAGCAACTGGAAACGGAATTCGGAAGTAAGGTGTTCCTAACGCACATACGTACCTGCATAAGTCTTGCTAAAGCACAGGAGGCAGGGGTGGATATTTTTTCATTTGATAAAAATTCTAACGCGGCAAAAGATTATAGTAAGCTTGCAGAAGAGTTGATGCAAAAATTAAAAAGCGAATAAAATTGAATTCATCGTTATTATAAACTTTCATGAGTCTTGTTCCCTCTCCTTTGGGGATGGGCTGGGGTTAGGCTGAACTGTTAAATTATTTATATGTCTTATTGTTCCCGTGTTTATCGTCATCGTAATGTGCATTCGCATGATGAAGGCGCAAAAGAGCCATTCTTTTCTAAGCAGAATGATATAAATAAATCCGGGCAAAAAAATTCTTTTTTCCAAACTAAACTTTCTGTGAATGAACCAGGAGATAAGTATGAACAAGAAGCGGATTCTGTTGCGAATGCCGTTGTAAACAGCAAAACATCGGCGCCGGTGCTACAACAAAAAAAGATAACCGGTATTCAAAGACTTTCTACTTCTAAAGAAGATGAAAAACTAAGTACCAATGATGCACGCATGGCCAGGGATAAAGAGATACAGGAAAAACCTATGCAGCAAATTACAGGCGGCCCCGAAAAGGAAAAGGAAAAAGATATTCAGAAAATGGGGGATTCAATGAAAGAGGAAAAGGACAAAAAGAAAAGTTCTGCCATCCAGGCGAAGCAGGATCCTGGTGCCGGTAATGCCGCATCAGATATTTCTTCAAAGATTGCAAATTCTGCCGGCAGAGGAAGTGCTTTACCCCAAAAAGCCCTGCATGAAATGAGTTCGTCATTTGGTGTGGATTTTAGTGGCGTAAGAGTGCACAATGATAGTGATGCAGTAAATATGAATAAAGAATTGCAGGCCCAGGCGTTTACGCATGGCAGTGATATTTATTTTAACCAGGGGAAATATAATCCTGAGAATTCAGAAGGCAAGGTTTTATTAGCACATGAGTTGACGCATGTAGTGCAACAAAATTCATCTATACAAACAAAATCAATTCAACGGACCATTGGTGATGGACATGATTTAACTGCAGAAAGATTTGCAGGAGATATTGAACTCGAAGCAGTATTTGATGGAGAAAAACTTTTGAAAAGTGGAGCAAGTGGAAATGGAGTCAGAAAAATACAACAAGCTTTGATTGATTTGGGGTTTAATCTAAATCAATTTGGAGCGGATGGCAAATTCGGAAATGAAACTAAAAGCGCGGTCATACAATTTCAAACTTCCAATGGCCTTTTGAGGGATGGAATTGTTGGGTCAATTACGATGACAAAACTTAATACAGAATCTCAGCCAATACCTCCGTCCCCAAATGTTCTTCCAATTTGTCCCACGGAAGAAACATCTTTTAAGCTGGCATCTAATTCAAATGATGTTGGCGGGCCGGCTATTCCCGGTGTTAACTGTCAGTCCCCAATAGTTCCTCCAAACCCCATACCTCAACCCGTGCCAGTTCCATTGACAATGAAGTGTGATTCTGACGGTTTTTCACGACAAGATTTTTTAGCCCGTAATGGCAATAATAAAGATGAATTGGGTCGTACCTCAATCACGTCTTCTCCGGCAATTCTTAATCCTTCTTTATTAAAATTTCAGCAACAAAAGGGAAAAACAGTAAGTCTTTTACCATTCCAGGTAAGTTTACCGGTTGTACAATCTTTGTTTACTCAGGCCGGAGATTTTTTTGAGGACACTTCAAAGTTTTTTTGTCAACAAAATTGTGATTGTAAATCCGGGGACTATCCTTTAAAATGGAGGATTTTAAAAGATGGCGCAGAAAAAATAAAAGCTGGTGAGCAAGAACATTGCGATGATTTTAATCTATCCTATCAACTTTCTATTTTTCGGTTGGCAACTCTTGTAAATCAATTATCCGCGACCCAACAAATTTTTGCAGATGAAATTACCGCCCGGAATCAAATTAGACAGGCAATTGGCTTTGATGCTGACAGCTGGTTAAGTAAATTTAATTGTTTGAATAATCTATCGGTTAAACGCCGTGACAAGAGTTCACCACCTTTTCATGCTCCAATCAGGAGAATAAAAATTCCAGATATAGCTACCGGTTGTAAGTTTATGGAATTGCGCATTTCAAGCGGTAGTTTTCCTGAAATTGGAAATCATCCATCTGTTAATGTAGTTACTATCAGCCAATGTTAGTTTTAAATACATTTAACTTAAAGATAGAAGCTTTGCGAAATAAAACGATTCTAACTTCAAATTTTTGGCTCTTATAATTTAAGACAATTTAAAAGAATGACTATGACCAACGTCCCCGAATTTGAATATCTCAATAACCTCATTGATTACCGGTTAAACAATTCTTCAGGCCAGGAAATTCCTGCAATGCCAGCCGTTGAAACCTGGGTGTTGCCGGTAAAACAATTTATATCTGAATTTAATTTTGAACACGATCAATATGCCGCAACATTATTGTTGATTGGTTTGGCGCCGCACGCCGTACCGGAATTATTTGACCATGCCATACAGGAGAAATTAAAAACATCCGGAGATTTTCCTGAGATAGGTGGAGTACGTGGAAAAAACTTCCGGGGGTTTTTGCCGACTGGGCAGACAGTGGCTTTTCTTTTGGCCGGTGATGATGTAAATAAACATGCGGAGGTAGAAAAACTTTTTTGGTCAGACAATGATTTAGCAAAGCGAAAAATTATATGGCTGGAAGAATTGCCGGCAGGTGAGCCAACTCTTAGCGGTAAAATTATCATGGCCCATGATTATATTGATTTGTTTCTTTTTGGAACATCAGCGCCGCCGCATTTTGGAACAAATTTTCCTGCTAAAAAAATTACAACCGAACTTACCTCCGATGATATCGTGTTAAACAATGATGTAAAAAGGCATTATAAAACTTTGAGGCAATGGATCGATTATAATCCTGCTTTGATGGACGAATGGAAAATGCAAAAGCGGTTGAGAAAGGGATACCGGGTTTTATTTTACGGGCCACCGGGAACCGGCAAAACCCTTACCGCTAATGTGCTGGGAAATGAAACGCAGAAAGATGTTTATAAAATTGATCTGTCAATGGTTGTTTCAAAATATATTGGAGAGACAGAAAAAAATCTCGAACTATTATTTGCGAGGGCTGAAGATAAAAACTGGATTTTATTTTTTGATGAAGCGGATGCTTTATTTGGTAAGCGAACAGGTGTGCGTGATGCGCATGATAAATATGCCAACCAGGAAGTTTCTTATTTGCTTCAACGTATCGAAGAATTCAACGGGCTGGTAATTTTATCAACCAACATGAAAAATAATATTGATGATGCATTCATCAGGAGATTTAACGACATTGTAAAATTTACCATTCCCAATGAAGATGAAAGAAAAGAGATATGGGAAAAATCATTCCCTGAAGAATCTGATTTTGATAATATTCCTGAACAAGTAAAGAAGTATGAATTAACAGGTGGCAACATAATCAATGTTATTCATTTCGCGGGAATACAGGCTGTGCAAAAGAGACAGGATTTAAAAAATACAGGATCTATTACAGGAGATGATACCGGTGTTACTAATGTAAATGAAACCGCATCTAACAAATTAAAGCTTTACCCCGAAGATGTTTTAGAAGGTATAAGAAGAGAATATATAAAAGAAGGAAAACCGTTTGGGATCATAAATTAAATTGCAATTAGAATTAATTTTTTACTTTTCAAAAAAACAAATTTGAATTTTAAATTCCCCGGTTTTACTTTCACCCTGCATTGTTAGTTTATTAAACAACAATAATTTTTTTCAATTTTTTATTGAATAACCTAATATGATTGTAAAAAAAAGTAGTTTACTTTTCTTCGTGACACTTGTTGCCGGATGCACTAATAGTGATAAGAAAACAGCAGCACATGAATTTGCAAAAGGCTCCTATGGCTATGATGCTGCATTTTTAAAAAAATATTCAAAAGGTATTATTGAATTGCAAAACGAAAATGCAAAGGTTCTATTAAGCGCCGATTACCAGGGAAGAGTCATGACAAGCTCTGCGGAAGGCGATACCGGTGCAAGCTATGGGTGGCTGAATTATGACCTGATCTCTTCGGGTAAAAAGAAAGAGCAATTCAATCCTGTAGGTGGAGAAGAAAGGATTTGGCTCGGCCCTGAGGGAGGCCAGTATTCTATTTACTTTAAAAAAGGTGATTCATTCAATATAAAAAACTGGCAGGTTCCGGCCTTGATTGATACAGAAAAATTTGAGGTAATTCATTCAGATAGTTCCTCGGCGACATTTTCTAAAAGCGCGGAAATTACAAATTATACAGGGACAGTTTTTCATCTTACTATTAAAAGAACAGTTGAGTTACTTGATAAAAACGCGACTGAACAAATATTGCAATCTGCTATTTCTCCCGGTATTAGTTATGTTGCTTACACAACCACAAATCAATTGATAAATGCGGGTGATACTGAATGGAAAAAAGAAACCGGCCTTCTTTCTATTTGGTTATTGAGCATGATGACTCCCACAAAAGAAACAAAGGTTATGATTCCATTTTTTCCACGACCTGATGCAAGATCATTTATAACAGATAATTATTTTGGTGAAATTCCCCAGGATAGATTGTTAGTGAAGGACAGCATTTTATATTTCCGTTGCGATGGAAAATCCCGCGGCAAACTTGGTATTTCTCCGGTGATTGCAAAACCGGTAGTAGGCAGTTTTGATTTTAAAAATAATGTGCTCACGATTTTAGTTCCTGAGGTGCACCATGAAGAAATGTATGTAAACTCTAAATGGGAAATTCAAAAGCAGCCGTACAAAGGCGATGCAATCAATTCTTACAATGATGGACCTTTGCAGGATGGGAGCCAGCTTGGTCCTTTTTATGAAATAGAATCTTCATCACCTGTAAAAGAATTAAAGCCTGGTGAGGTTGAAAAATATCAACAGTCGATTATACATTTTCGCGGCAACTATTCAGCCCTGAAAGAATTAGCGCAACATTTATTACACGTAGATCTTGATGAAGTGAGAAACTGGTAAATCTTATTTTAAAAATGAAATTATTTAAAACAACAAAAGGAATTCTTCTTAAAAATAACAGCAAATATTACCTGTTGAAAGAAGAATGGGATACATTAATCAATCGTGATAATTTATTTGACTATTTGTCTAAACAAATAAATGATGAAAATTATTTGGATGAAAGCGAGTCGTCATTAATGATTGAAAATTTTATCAAGGCGCCAATAGGCAGGCAGGAAGTTTGGGCCGCGGGTGTTACCTATTTAAGAAGCCGCGATGCAAGAATGGAGGAATCTAAAGATTCAGGAGGTGCGGATTTTTACAGTAAAGTGTATCACGCTGAAAGGCCTGAATTATTTTTTAAAGCATTGCCTCACCGGGTGGCTGCGCATAAAGAAAAAGTTTTTATTCGCGAAGATTCTAAATGGAATGTGCCTGAGCCGGAGCTTACGTTATTTATTAATTCAAATGGAAAAATACAAGGCTATACAATAGGAAATGACATGAGCTCAAGAGATATTGAAGGTGAAAATCCTTTGTATTTGCCGCAGGCGAAAGTGTATAACAGGAGCGCCGCACTTGGGCCTTGTTTATATGTGCCGCAGCAACCTGTTTCATTGGAAACATTTATCAGCATAACTATTAAAAGAGATGGAAAAGATATTTTTAAAAATGAGATCCAGTTAGATAGAATGAAAAGAAATTTCACGGAGCTCGCTGAATATTTATTTAGAGAATGTGATTTTGAACAGGGAGTATTTTTAATGACCGGAACCGGCATCGTTCCGCCTAATGATTTTACATTACAATTAGGTGATGAAATTGAAATCAGTATTGATAATATTGGTGTCCTTACAAATGTTGTTGCATATAAAAATTCTTAATCACATTTGATTATATCACCCGGAACCCAATCCATACTGATAATGTTCTTCTCCGTTGTTGGAACTTTAATCCTGTATAAGAATTTCGTTGATCACTGTATTTCAAAGATGCAGGTTCCAAATTGTTTTGTGATTTATAAATACAGATTATTTCGTTTGGGCTGTTTGAGATGCCGGCTTTCTATACATTTCATAGCCATTCAAATGCATAAAAACAAAACAGCATCGGAAAGAGGGAATTATTTAGAGGTAAGAAATACAGCGTCGCCTGATTTTCGCTGTGGTGGTATTTATAATTAAAAGCTCATTGCTTAATCTGTTGCCGGCGTTATTCGTTTGCGGGAATTGAATACCATTTCAAGCGCGTGATAATTCTACTTGTTCGCTTTCAGCCTTTGAATTTGACTGTTTGCATTGCTGTTTTGAGGATTTAATTTCAACGATTGTTCATAGTTTTTAATTGCCAGTTCTGTATTACCCAATTCCGCATAAGTTTCTCCAAGACTATCAAATGCATTTGCACTTGCAGGGTATAAGTAAATATTTAATTTAAATATTTCTAACGCATCGGTTATTCTTTTTTGTTGAATAAGTTTATATCCCCAACCATTTATATCAGTTTCCAACAATTCAAAACCGGCAACTATCTTTTTTATTTTTTCAAATTCGTTAGTTGCATTTTTATACCCGGATTTTTCTAATTCCGTCCTTAGCAATTTAATGGAGGATGAAAGACCGAAACCATGGGACTCTTTCATGTCAGGGATATAGAATCCTGCAAGCTCATCAATAAATTCATCAGGTGTACCTCCTGATAAATTTGTAAGAACAATAATGGAAAGGTTGTCGTTGGGATAAACAAATACAGCAGAACGGCCACCGCCCACCGGTGCTGCGGCAGGGTGTTCTTCTCTTGCCGCAATCGGCCAGCCTGCGGCGTATCCATTTAACAGGCTTGAAAAGCCTCTTGTTTTTCCATTATTTAATTTAGCGGGCGTCCAGAGAGCGGTCATACTTGTTTTTTCTTTTAAAAATTGATTGCTTTGCAAAGCAATAATCCAGTAAGCCATTTCTGTAGCGGTTGAACTCATGCCTGCGGCTGTTTGCAAAGGATAATCAAAGGAAAAAAACATATTATTGAGCTTTCCTTTTCTGTACTGGTACTGTTGTGCAGCATGCATTATTACATCTTTAGTAGCACCAAAGCCAGCTCTTATCGTATTGGGCATATCTGCTTTTATCAATTGCTCTTTTGTTATAAATTCTGTAAAAGGCATTCCGCTTAGTGTATCAATAATCCTCCCGAGTAATAAGTAATTCGTTTGATTATAACTAAATTTTTCTCCAGGCTTAAAAACAATTGGCAGCGCCTGTACTTGTTTCCAGGATTCTTCCAGCCCGTAAGGTGATATTAAAATGGCTTCTTCTTCATCTACTATATCCGGAATCCCTGAAATATGCGACAACAATTGTTGTATGGTAACCATCTTCCAGCTATCGGGTAGGTTATTTAGATAAGAAGAAACGGGTGACGATAGATTTAATTTTCCTGCTTCTACCAGTTGCATTATTGCAATTCCTGTAAATGCTTTTGTAATAGAATTAATAGTAAAAAGAGTACGGCTATCTACAGGAATTGAATCTTGTATGTTAGCGAATCCATAATTTCCGGTTTTAATGATCTCTCCATTTTTTACAATCGCTAATTGTAATCCGGGAATCCTTCTTTTTTGCATTTCCTTTTTTAAAAAAATATCTATGCTGTCAGTTTGCGCATATATTTTCTGAACAAGCAGCATCA
>JBDTMP010000138.1:0-2571 GCA_039934215.1 Ginsengibacter sp. | reverse complement strand
TATAATAGTGGCGTACCTACGGCACGCGGGGAAATTTTCGAATTGCAATTGCTACAAACAGGAAGCCCCTAATGGGGCAAAAATCGCTGGACAATTTGGAATGCATCCATTCTAAACTTGAAATATCGAATTACATTGTTATTTTTAAGTTTCATAATTATCTCCGTTTCCCCGGAAAACAAATACTTCACCTGCCAGGTAACAAAAAATTATTTGGATTGTAATAAATTTTTGTATCAGAAGTTGATGCGGATGCCTCTGAAATTTCCTTATTGATTTTCAGTTATCTAAAATATTTTTTAATCTAAAAAAAAATCACAATGTCAGTTTGGGGCCCTTTACAACAACGGTATGAAACTCCTCAAAAGAGAAAAATATTAGCACTCGATGGAGGTGGTATCCGCGGGGTTTTAACTTTAGAAATTTTAGCTGAAATGGAAAAGCAGCTAAAGCAAAAGTTAAACAAAGGCGATGATTTTGTACTGGGGGATTATTTTGATTATATAGGTGGAACCAGTACCGGGGCTATTATCGCCGCCGGCTTATCAATAGGAATGTCAGTAAACCAATTGCTCGATTTTTATATAAAAAAAGGCAAGGATATGTTTGATAAAAATTTTATTCTAAAAAGGTGGAAAGCCTTGTATGAATCGGGACCGTTGCTTAAAATGCTCAAAGAAACTTTTGGGGAGGATACAGACCTGATGGTGCGAAAAGGTAAATATAAATCTCTTTTGCTGGTCGTTACTATGAACCGTAGTACTGACTCACCATGGCCTATTTCTAATAACCCGTTAGCAAAATACAATGACGAAACTCGTGCTGACTGTAATTCAAAAATTAAACTTTTCCAACTGGTGAGGGCGAGCACCGCTGCGCCTGTGTACTTTCCTCCCGAAACATTACAATGGGATCCAAACGATCCGGAAAAAACTTTTGTTTTTGTGGATGGCGGTGTAACTCCCTACAATAATCCTGCATTTTTAATGTACCGCATGGCCACGCAATCTGCCTACCATCTTAACTGGCCCACCGGTGAAGATAAATTATTGATCATCTCTGTTGGTACCGGCTCGGCGCCAAGTGCCGGCAGCTATAACAATTTATTAGATGCCGCTAAAGGATTGCCCAATAATTTAATGTATGCCATGCAGGTGGACCAGGATGTAAATTGCAGAACAGTTGGCCGGTGCACTTATGGTGCAAACATCGATCGCGAATTGAAATTTATGGTGCCGATGGATGATGAAGGAAAATTAATTCCACTAACAAGTAATACAAGCCGGCATTTTTTATATGCAAGGTATAATGCGGATTTAAGCCGGGAAGGATTGGATGCGATGGCCCTCAATAATATTGATTCCGATCATGTGCGTGAAATGGATTCTGTTCTTTATATTGATCAGTTGCGGCAGGTAGGACAAAAAGCATCCGGGCAAATTTCGATGGATCATTTTGGATCATTCGTGTGAGGGCTGAAAATTATTTTATGATAAAAATCCTTATATGGTAGTAGTTCTTGCAGGCAGAAGGGTTGATGCAGAAGATGCTTCTATAGCCCGTTTTCCAGCCGATAATGTTAATCAGGTAAGAGAACAATTAAAGCAATTTTTTAAGGCTAACAAAATTGATTATCTCGTTTGCTCCGGGGCATGTGGAGCTGACCTGCTTGCGCTGGATGTAGCAGGGCATTTAAATATTCCAAGAAAAATGGTGTTGCCTTTTGATGCAGTAACATTCAGGGAGACTTCCGTGACTGACCGCCCCGGCAATTGGGGGGCAATATTTGATAATGTTCATAAAGAGCTGAAGAGAGAAGCTAATATTATCACTTTAGATTATGATAAAGATGATAATGATGTTTATGAAAAGACAAATTTTGATATTTTAAATGCAGCAGATTTAATATTTGAAAAAATAGATAACAGGGAAAAAAATAAAAAACTTGCTATCATTATTTGGGAAGGAACTCCGAAAGATTCTAATGATACCACGGATCATTTTAGAAAAGAAGCTACTAAAAGGGTGTATACAATTAAAGAAATAAATTCTTTGCTTTAATATAAAAAAATACTCGCAATGCCAGACCAGTTAACATGTTTTGTAGTCATGGGTTTCGGAAAAAAGACTGATTTTGAAACCGGGCGTACACTCGATCTTGATAAATCTTATGAGAATATGATAAAGCCTGCCGTGGAAGCAGCCGGGCTTATGTGCATTCGGGCAGATGAGATTGTACACTCGGGGGAAATAGATGTACCAATGTATGAACAGTTGCTTAAAGCAGACGTAGTGGTTGCGGATTTATCTACTTCCAATAAAAATGCTTTTTATGAATTAGGTGTTCGTCACGCATTGCGGCCATACACTACAGTTGTTATTTGTGAAGATGGAATGAAAAGTCCTCCATTCGATGTGAATCATATTCTCGTTCGTAAATATCATCACCTCGGGGAAGACATTGGAACAAGTGAGGCAAAAAGATTTAGTAGTGAACTTGGTGATGCGATTAAAAAAATAGTCGGTAAAGATCCCCGTGACAATGACAGTCCGGTGTACACTTTTCTTAAC
>JBDTMP010000137.1:0-6046 GCA_039934215.1 Ginsengibacter sp. | reverse complement strand
GATTAAGTAATTTTAAAAAGATCAGAAAAAAATATTTGCTGTATAAAGATTTTGAATAAAAAAATATAGATCAGGTGCAATAAAAATTGAGCATGAAAAAAACCCGCATCGTTTTTATGGGTACGCCGGGCTTCGCAGTTCCATCTTTAAAAATCCTTTTAGATAATGAATATGAAATAGCAGGCGTGGTAACTGCACCCGATAAACCTGCCGGACGTGGTATGAAAACTTCAGAAAGCGATGTGAAGAAATTCGCACGATCCAGAAATTTAAAAATTTTGCAGCCCGAAAAATTAAAAAATCCTGAATTTATTTGGGAGTTAAAATCTCTTAATGCTGATCTGCAAATTGTTGTTGCCTTTCGTATGTTGCCCGAAATCGTATGGAATATGCCTCCAATGGGTACCATCAATCTTCATGCATCTTTATTGCCGCAATATCGCGGCGCTGCTCCTATAAACCGGGCGATTATGAATGGCGAAAAAAAAACGGGAGTTACTACTTTTAAACTGCAACATGAAATTGATACGGGTAATATTTTAATGCAGCAAGAAATTACAATCGATGATGATGAAACCGCGGGTGAGCTGCATGATGAAATGATGGAAAAAGGCGCTGTTTTACTTTTGAAAACAATTAATGGACTGGTAAGTGGCAACCTCAAAGAAATTGATCAACAATCGGCATTCAACATTCAACCTTTAACCTTTCCTCTGCACCATGCTCCTAAAATTTCTACGGAGACGTGCAAAATTGATTGGAATAAAAGTACAATGGAAATTTATAATCTTATCCGCGGCTTATCTCCTCATCCTACTGCATTTACTTTTTTAAAAGAAAAAAAATTTAAAATTTTCAGAGCTGAAAAAGAAAAAACGAAAGTGATCGAAATCGCTGGAGAAATAGTATCAGACAACAAAACGTTTTTAAAATTCGCATGCAGCGATGGTTATATTTCTATAAAAGAATTACAACTTGAAGGAAAGAAAAAAATGAATGTTGCAGATTTTATAAGAGGCTGGAGAAATTAGTAGACTAACTAAATTACTATTTTACAAAGCTTAAAGCGCAATCAAATTTATTTTCACCGGTACCCAATTCTTCCGCAGCCGAGTTGCTGATGATTACAGACAGTCCCGAGTTTTGTTTTATTTCAGGAATGGCATCAAGCACTTTGGCAAAAACACTTTTGCCGGAAGTATTATCTGTAACCTTGATGATTGTTCCGGGAGGAGCTTCGTTATTAAAGCAATAATATTTACCATCCTGCCAGCCGCTGGTTGATTTAAATACTCCCGCGCTTCCGCTTTCTACTAAAGGAGATTTTTTTTCTGCCTGGTCATTATATAATTTTTTAAAGTATCCACCTGAAAAATTAATATTACTTTTTGTTTTAACTGTTTCAACTTTTATCTGAGGCGCATCAGCTTCTTTTATTGTTGAGTTTTTATCTTCTTGTTTTTCCAGATCAGGATTTTTAACCGGAGGCAATCTTTCAGGAGTAATAGCAGGCTTTACAGGTTCATGCTTGCTTTCGTTTTTAGCAGCTGCAGTCACTTCCATATTTGTTTTGGCCCCTTTCGATGCAAGAGAGGATTGCTCTTTATCTACTTTGAGATACCCGACAATTAAAGGCGTACCAATGCTTACTTCATCAGACTGTAAATGATTCCATTTTTTTAAAGATGGGAGGGGTACTTTGCCATAAGTTATACTTATTCTATACAAGCCCTCTTTGGGCTGAACAGAGTGATGAACAGGAACTAAAATTTCATTCGGCGCGGCAGTCGGGGACTGTGAAAAATTATTTTCAGTAAGCGGAATCCTGATGGTTTGCCCGACACTCAACCCATTTTCAAATTGAAGATTATTATAGGTCGCGATATCTTTTGGAGGTAAATTGTACATGCGGCCAATGCTGTAAAAATTTTCTTTCGGAAGTATGACATGCTCTACATAAAGTTTGGAACCGGTTCCCTTTATTTCAAGATCATTCTGCTGTGCTAAAGAAATATTTCCTGTAAAAAAAATGAGGGAAATTATTAGGAACAATTTTGCCATAAATTAAAATTTACAAGGGGTAGACTATAGTACGTATTCCCATTAAAAATATTGTGGATACGACTGCTACAAAGATGAGACAAAAAATTTTATTCTGAATTTTACGGTACTTTAGTGAAAGTTAAAACTTTGTAAGTTTAATTTATAAATTTTTCTATAATCTTTGTTGCCATATAATACTCATATCATTTTTCCATTTTGAAAAACTATTGTTAATGATATGCTTGCGTGCTTTGGAAACAATATCAAGATAAAATGCAAGATTGTGTATGCTTGCGATTTGCAGTCCTAAAATTTCTTTTGCTTTTATTAAATGCCGCAGGTATGCTTTGCTATAATAATTGCTTACTTCACAATCAATACCATCATCGATGGGTGAAAAATCTTTTTCCCATTTTTTATTGTCAATGTTGATTACTCCATTGCTAGTGAACAGCATTGCATTTCTGCCATTGCGCGTGGGCATTACGCAATCAAACATATCTATGCCCAGGGAAATACATTCAAGAATATTCCACGGTGTACCCACTCCCATCAAATACCTTGGTTTATTCTCAGGGAGATTATCGCAGCATAGTTCACATATTTCATACATTTTTTCGGTAGGCTCACCCACGCTCAAACCACCGATTGCATTTCCGGTGGCATTTTTCGAAGAAATATAATTACAGGAAGTTTTCCGTAGATCATGATGTGTGCCACCTTGTACAATGGGGAAAAGATTTTGCGAGTAACCATATTTATCTTTCGTTTCATTAAACCGGTTGAAACATCTGTCGAGCCAGCGATGCGTTAAATCCATGGATGTTTTTGCATAATTGTATTCACTCCCGCCGGGAGGGCATTCGTCGAAGGCCATAATGATATCGCCCCCAATCGTCCTTTGAATATCCATTACAATTTCGGGAGAAAACAAATGTTTACTTCCATCAATGTGGCTTTGAAAAATAGCGCCTTCTTCTGTCAACTTACGTGTACCACTAAGCGAAAAAACCTGGTAGCCGCCGCTATCCGTCAATACCGGCTTATTCCAGTTCATGAATTTGTGTAAGCCACCGGCTGCTTCTAATACTTCAAGGCCGGGACGTAAATACAAATGATACGTGTTGCCAAGAATTATTTGGGCTTTTACATCTTCTGATAATTGCTTTTGAGTTACAGCCTTTACACTTCCAACAGTTCCTACCGGCATAAATATGGGCGTAAGAATTTCTCCATGATCAGTAGTTATTTTTCCTGTTCTGGCTTTAGTATTCGCATCAGTGAGCTGAAGTTCAAATTGGAGTGAAGCCATAAAATGTAACCTTCATTTAGAATGGAAGATGGCAAATATAGTTTGAAGATATTTATAACTAAAGGCAATTGAATTAAAATGTAAGAATGATTTTTTAGAATAAAAGCAAGAATAAAAAAATTACCATAAGTCACTTATTTTTGCCGCTTATGAACTGGACCGAACTAACTTTTCACTGGTGGGGATGGATTTTTATTTCATTCTGCCTTATTACTTTCATTCAGCTTTTTTATTATTCTTTTTTCTTTTTACGTCTTGCCTTTTTTAGTCAAAAAATAAAAAACATTTCTCAGACACACCCGGTTTCAGTAATAATATGTTCAAGAGATGAAGCAGAAAATTTAGTAAAAAACCTGCCCGGTTCTTTGGTTCAAAAATATGCAACTTCTCATGAGGTAATTGTTGTAAATGATAATTCATTTGATGAAAGCAAATATATACTTGAGGAATATCAAAGAAGATTTAAACAATTACAACTGGTGGAACTGAAGCAAGAGGCAAGGTTTATACAGGGTAAAAAATTTCCTTTGAGTATTGGTATTAAAACGGCAAAGCATGAAATTGTTTTGCTCACCGATGCAGACTGCGTTCCGGCAAGTGAGTTTTGGATTGAAAAAATGCAGGAAGGATATAGCGATAAAACAGAAATTGTTTTAGGGTATGGTGCTCTTCATAAAAAGAAAAGCTTTTTCAATAAGATGGTGCGGTGGGAAGCTTTTCATACCGCCTTGCAATATCTATCCTATGCAATAGCAGGCCTGCCTTATATGGGGGTAGGCAGAAATTTAAGCTATAAAAAAACTGTGTTTTTCCGGCATAAAGGATTCTCTTCACACAACCAGGTACCGGGTGGCGATGATGATCTTTTTATAAATAAGGCAGCTACAAAAAGAAATACCAATATCGTAATTGATAAAGATGCTTTCACTTTATCCGAACCTCCGACCACATGGAAGCATTGGAGAAAACAGAAAGCCCGGCACTACACAACAGGTAAATATTATAAAGCAAAACATAAATTTTTGCTTGGCCTGTATTCTTTTTCCCAGTTTTTTTTCTACCCATTGTTTATCGCCGCTCTTCTATTTTTCAACTGGAAATGGGCTTTGGTTGTTTTTGGGATTCGATTTATCTGGCAAGGGTTTCTATTATTTAAGATAACTGAAAAGCTTGACGAAAAAGATTTGTTTCCCTGGTTTCTATTCTTTGATGTATGGATGTTTTTTTATTATATTTTATTTGCTTCGGCACTTTATAAAAAACCAGCGAAGGAGTGGAAATAAAGGCATGCTCTCAATCCTCTAGAGTGGGAGACTTAAACATAAATTTATAAGATGCAAATTCTTGATAAATATTTTACAGATCTTTCAGAAAAACAATTGAAGCAATATGCTGCTTTACAATCTTTGTATGCTGAATGGAATCAAAAAATAAATGTGATATCAAGAAAGGATCTTAATAATTTTTATGAGCGTCATGTCTTGCATTCTCTATCTATTGCAACACAATTTGATTTTCCTGGCGGATATGAAATTATGGATCTTGGTACGGGTGGTGGGTTTCCGGGGGTTCCTTTAGCCATTTTTTTTCCGGAAGTACATTTTCATTTGGTGGACAGTATTAGTAAAAAATTAAAAGTGATTGAAACTGTTGTTGCTGAGACAGGATTGAAAAATGTAACAACGCAACATTCAAGGGCAGAGGATATTCATAACAGGAAGTTCGATATTATATTGTCAAGAGCGGTTGCTCCTTTGAAAGATTTATGGTTTTGGAGCAAACCTTTATTAAAAAGGAAGATTGTTGATGAGCCAAAAAAATTAACCGGCCTTATCTGTTTAAAAGGAGGTGATCTTTCAAATGAAATGTCTGAAAGTGGTACCCGGCCGCGAATATGGGAGATTGAAAAAATATTTGAAGAGCCTTTCTTTAAGGAAAAATATATATTACTAATTTCATAGCGTTTTATAAAAGCCGCGGATAAACCGATTGTCAAATTGTGTAAATTTGATAATCAGGCTTTACCGGCGAACAAATAATTAATTAGAAAGAAGTTATTATGGAACAAATAATAATAAAAATAAAAGACAAAAAGAAAATCCCTTTTTTAAAACAACTTTTAAAACAAATGGACTTTATAGAAGTTGTAGATTCATCGGCAAAAAAAAGAAAATCAAGAAAGAAAGAAATCTTAGATGGAATTGAGGAATCTGTTGAACAGGTAAAACTTCATCTTGAGGGGAAAATAAAATTAAGGCCATTACACGAACTCCTTGATGAGCTATAATATTAATTTTACTTCTCTTTTTGCAAAGGAACTAAAACAACTTGCAAAAAAATACCCTTCTATAAAATCTGATGTTTCCAATTTAGGCATCGAATTAAAAAATAACCCTTTAATGGGAATAGCTCTTGGTAAGAACTTCTATAAAATTCGAATGAATATCAGATCAAAAATGAAAGGCAAATCAGGAGACGCAAGAGTTATAACTTTTGTTCAGATTATTGATAAGAATATTTTCATGATTGCGATTTATGATAAATCGGAATTTGAAAATATTTCTGATAAAGAATTGCAAAACAGGTTGAAGGAATTATAAATTTACTCCCCAATAAACTTGACCAGCCAGTTATCAGTCTGCGGAGTATTGCCGATTGGAAAAGGATGCTGAAAGCCTGTATCTTCAAATC
>JBDTMP010000136.1:0-10004 GCA_039934215.1 Ginsengibacter sp. | reverse complement strand
GTTACTGATTTAAATGGCGATGGTAAAATGGACATTGTGGCTGGGAACATGGGATTAAATACTCAATGCAAAGTAAGTGATGCAGAACCTGCGGAAATGTATTATAAAGATTTTGATAATAATGGGTCCATAGATCCGATACTTTGTTTTTACATACAACATAAGTCTTATCCTTATGTGAGCCGTGATGAGTTGCTCGATCAAATGAGCAACATGCGAACCCGCTTTGCGGATTACAAGAGTTATGCGGATGCAACGATAAAAGAGATTTTTACTCCTGAAGAAATGAAAGATGCAAAACATTTGCAGGCAAATTATCTCAACACCGCATTTTTTGAAAGTAGTTTAAATGGTAAATTTGTCGAAAAAACATTACCCCTGCAGGCACAGTTTTCGCCCGTATTTACAATCACTTCTTTGGATTATGATAAAGATGGAAATTCAGATTTGCTTTTATGCGGAAATATGAATCAGGCCCGTTTGCGGTTTGGAAAATGTGACGCGAATTATGGTGTTCTTTTGAAAGGCGATGGCAAAGGAAATTTTATTTATATCAACCAACCGCAATCAGGCTTTCATCTTTGGGGCGACGTTCGCAGCGTAGTTAATAACAATGGCGTCTTATTATTCGGCATCAATAAGGGCGCTATTAAGGCTTATAAATTGAAATGATTTTTTTAATGAAACAACAAAAGTCTTATACGTTCAATCAATTGCATACCGCGGGAATTTTCCAATGTATACTCATACTTTCTTCCTCTTTTTTGCTTTTGTCTTCCTGCACACAGAAAAAAAATTCGGTTACGCTTAGTAGTAGTGATATCAGTGATGTCATTACGAAAATGACAGATATTATGGTGCGTGATATTACAAACCCTCCATTAGGGGCACGCTTTTTTTCTTATGCATGCCTCGCAGGGTATGAAATTGTATCTGAAAATGATACTAAGTTTAGGAGCATGTATCAAATATTAAAAGGGTATCCAAAAATAGATAAACCCGGATCAGCTGGGTCTGCCAACTACCAACTTGCGGCCTTGCTCGCTATTATGGAAACCGCAAAAAAAATGCAGCCCTCAGGAAAGGTAATGGGGGACTTCGAAGACAAATTTATTGACTCATGTAAAAAATCAGGACTTGATGAAGACCTGCTTAATAATTCCATCAACTATGCAAAGTTTATCAGCCAGCAAATACTTGCTTATGCTGGTACCGATGGCTATAATAAGATAAGCAATCTCCCACGTTACACGCCACTTAAAACAAGCGGCTCATGGTATCCGACGCCTCCAGGTTTTCTCGCCCCGGTAGAACCGTACTTCAATACGGTACGACCCTTTACGCTTGATTCCGCTACACAATTCAGGCCAATGGTACCGGTTATGTACGACGAAAAAGCAGGCTCACCATTTTATGACTTAACATTAGCTGTATATAAAGAAGGAAATGAACTAAAAGGTGATCACAGGGAAATTGCATCGTTTTGGGATTGCAATCCATTTGCCATGCAGGATGAAGGGCATTTAATATTCGGTTTTAAAAAAATCTCACCCGGTGCTCATTGGCTGGGCATTACCGGCATTGCATGTCAGCAGGCGAAGAAAAGTTTTAATGAAAGTATGTTCATTTATACCATCGTTTCTATAGGTTTAATGGATGCCAATATTTCCTGCTGGGATGAGAAATATGAAAGCAACCGGATTCGGCCCGAGACTGCTATAAGAAAATTAATTAACCCACAGTGGGTACCATTGTTACAGACTCCGCCATTCCCTGAGTATACAAGTGGACACTCGGTAGTCTCATCGACGTCAGCAGTTTTACTCACTCATTTTTTCGGTGAGAATTTCTCTTATCGTGATAGCGTCGAAGTAGCTTATGATATTCCTCCCAGGTCTTTTAAATCTTTTCACCAGGCTGCTGCGGAAGCAGCAATATCCAGGTTTTACGGCGGTATCCATTATATGGATGCGATTATAGAAGGCCAGGAGGAAGGAACTAAAGTAGGTGAATGGGTTCTGCAAAAAATTAAGTGAGAATATAGATACTATGTGCATGGGCCCGCATTTTTATACTTCACTAAAATTCAAAAACCAAATAACTCCATAACCTTGCAAAAGAGCTAAAATGCCATAATGAAAATACTAAGCGATAAATATTTAGAGCAATACAAACAGCAATTGCAGGTTGATTTAAAGAACGCTTTAAAAGAAGTAAAAGAAATAGAGCTCACTCCAACAAGTTTTACTTTTTATACCTCGGTTGCTGTAATTTCTTCTTCACGAATTGAAGGCGAAAAAATGGAGCTGGATAGTTATGTTAAGCATAAGTTGCAGGACATTGAGTATTTGCCGGAGTTAGTGGAAAAACCAAATGATTTATTTCAGGCATATCTTTTTGCAAAAGATAATAAGCTTACCAAAGAAAATTTTTTGCAAAGCCATGTATTGCTTTCAAAACATCTATTGCCTGAACAATGGAGAGGCGTTTACCGCAGAAATGAAATGCTTGTAATGGAACACAACACAGGCAGAATACAATTTGAAGCAGCGCCTTTCGGTATTGTTGAAACCGAAATGGAAAAATTGTGGAATGACGTTTCAGAACTGCGGAAGATGAAATTGAGCGATGAAGAAATTTTTTATTACGCTTCGTATATACACATTGTTTTTGTGAATATACACCCATTTAATGATGGAAATGGAAGGGCGGGTCGGCTTTTGGAGAAATGGTTTCTTTCAGCCATGCTCGGTGAAACAGCATGGTATATCCAATCAGAAAAATATTACTACGAGCATGTGAACGATTATTACAAAAACCTGAACCGTCTGGGAATGTTTTATGAAAAGCTTGATTATGCCAATGCAGATAAATTTTTACAAATGCTTACAAATAGCCTGAACTATAATTCAAAATGATTCAATGAATTACTATGATTGAAGAACGGTATTCTGAAAGTGATTGACCGGTAAATTAAGGTTGTGCAATGGAAGTATATAATGAACGTGTGATATTATTAAACGTAACCAAAGCCTAACAGCATTTTAAAAGAATTACGAAAAACGAATACATTAGAAAATACAATGAGGCTTTATAAATCATTTATCGCAGTACTTTTTCTTTTTATCCTTCATGGTTGTAAAACCAATACGAGCAAAACAGATCCTGATTTTCACTTTACATTATTGCCAAAAAGCGAAACCAATATCGATTTTAATAATAAGCTTACCGATAATGACTCGATTAATTTCCTAACCAATCAATACATGTATATTGGTTCCGGTCTTGGCGTAGGAGATTTTAACAACGACGGATTGCAGGATATTTTTTTCGCAGGCGAGCAGGTAAGCTGTAAACTATATATAAATCACGGCAACTTTTCATTTGAAGATGTAACCCAAAAAGCAGGACTGAATACCGTGAAGTGGTGTACGGGCGTAAGTGTCGTGGATATTAATAATGACGGCTTAATGGATATCTATGTTTCTGTTTCTCATTCGCCTAACGCGGATCAAAGGAGAAATATGCTATTCATCAACGAGGGCAACTTAAAATTTTCAGAGCAGGCAAAAGATTATGGATTAGATGATCCGGGATTTTCAACGCAGGCGGCTTTTTTTGATTACGACAAAGATGGCGACCTCGATGTGTATCTTATGAATCACAACGTGTTTCAAAATCAACCAAACAATATCGTAGTACAGGATGCAAAAGGTTCTATGATTGCCGCTGATAAATTATTCAGAAATGATGGAATTCCTGCCGGAAAAAAACATCCTGTTTTTACGGATGTATCCCGTGAAGCCGGCATTAAGGAAATGGGCTATGGTCTTGGCCTGGCAGTGAGCGATGTAAATAACGATGGCTGGCCTGACGTATATGTTGCTAATGATTTTTTAAGCAATGATCTTTTATGGCTTAATAACAAAAACGGAACTTTTATTAATTGCATACCTCGGGCGATCCGGCATCAAAGTTTTAATAGTATGGGGGTTGATGTTTCAGATATAAATAATGATGGATTGCCTGATATTGCGGTACTCGATATGCAGCCCGAAACAAATTATCGGAAGAAAACGATGTTTGCTGGTACGAATCCGGAACGATATGATATGGCTGTTACCGTTGGTGGTTACCAACCGGAGTTTACCCGTAACATGCTCCAGCTAAATAATGGCTATAGAAATATAGATAGTATTATTGAACCGTTTTACAGTGAGATCGGGCAATTTTCAGGCATATCAGAAACAGACTGGAGTTGGAGTGTACTAATGGCAGATTTTGATAATGATGGATGGAAAGATGTACAAATAACAAATGGTATTGACAGGGATCTTACTAATAATGATTTTCTTTTTTTCAGAAGTAACCAGGCCCAGGACGGCATGGTAGAAAATCAAAAAATCACTGCAAACAATGCTGCTTCTTTGCGCAGCGACCTCAACAAATATGGCAGTATAAAGCTCAATAACTATTTTTATCATAACAATGGCAATCTCACTTTTAGCAATACAACACAGCAAATGGGAATGGACGTTCCTTCAGTTTCGCATGGAGCAACCTATGTTGATTTAGATAATGATGGTGATCTTGACATGGTAATAAACAACATGAACCAGGACGCATTTATGTGGAAGAATGAATTAAGAAAAACAGTAAAAGACAGCTTACATAATTTTCTTAGCATTCACTTACAAGGAGAAGGACAAAATCAATCAGGTATTGGTGCAAAAGCCTTTCTCTATGCAAATGGAAAAGTGCAATACCTGGAGCAATTCCCGGTAAGGGGTTATTTATCCTCCATGGATAGCAGACTTCATTTCGGCATAGGAGGTGCTTTAAAAATTGATTCTCTAAAAATTGTTTGGCCGGATGATAGAATGCAATTGATAAGAGATGTTACGGCAAATCAAAGTATCACTATAAATCAAAAGGACGCGGATTCCATTTATCAATATAAAAAATATGAGCCGCCTTCTTTATTTGCAGATGCAGCAAAAAATTTCAATCTTCAATTTAAACACCAGGAAATTTCGTTTTTTGATTATGCAGTTCAGCGAATGCTGCCGCAAAAATATTCGCAGTTAGGTCCGCCGTTGGTAACCGGAGATGTAAATGGAGATGGGCTTGCAGATTTTTTTATTGGTGGAGGATCATATCAGTCCGGTGCAATATATATACAGAATAATAACGGCACATTTACAAGTCACGACCTGGTAGTAAAGGATAAGACTGGTGAAGATGCAGGCGCTGTATTTTTCGATGCCGATGGTGACAAAGATTTAGATCTCCTGATTACCGAAGGCAGTACTGAATTTGGAAACAGTACAACATTGAATGTACCACGTCTTTATAAAAACGATGGTAAGGGGAATTTCACTTTAGACAATGCTGCCTTTCCTGAGAACGTTTCGACCATTTCGCAGGCAGTTGCGGTAGCAGATTTTGATGGTGATGGCGACATGGATATCTTTATTGGTGGCCGCATTTTGGCAGGCCAGTATCCGCTTTCGCCACGCAGTTATATATTGCAAAATGACAAAGGCAAGTTCATTGACGTTACCAAAAATGTTTGCCCCGAGCTGGAGAAGCCAGGAATGATTGCAGGCGCCGTATGGACTGATTTTGATAACGACAAAAGCATAGATTTGGTAATTTGCGGCGAATGGATGCCGGTTCGCTTTTTCAAAAATAATAATGGCAGGCTTACTGAAGTGACCGCAAACACTGGTTTAAAAAATATGAATGGATCATGGCGTTCTTTAGAAGCTGCCGATTTGGATAATGATGGAGATATAGATTTCGTTGCTGGCAATATGGGCCTCAATAATAAGTACCACCCCACTCCCGAAAGGCCTTATTGGTTATACGCAAAGGACATAGATGGAAATGGATCCATTGACCTAATTCCTGCTTATTATATAAAAAATAATGAGGGCGGTTATGAATTATTTCCAGGTATCGACAGAACCCAGTTCTCCGACCAGGTATTGGCAATAAAAAAGAAATTTCTGTTGAACGAAGATTTTGCAAAGATCAGCATGAATGATTTGCTGAATGTGATCGGTGAGCAGGATCTGCATAAATTTAAATGCGAAACTATGGCCAGTATGTGGCTCGAAAATACAGGTAAAGGCCAATTTATTGCCCATCAATTACCAACTATGGCACAGCTTGCTCCTATTAATGCAATCCTTTCGACGGATATAGATCATGATGGAAATGTAGACCTTTTAATTGGTGGCAATGAATCGCAGGAAGAAATAGGCACCGGCCGCTACGATGCATCGTATGGCCAGTTTCTAAAAAACAATGGAAAGGGAGCATTTACAAATATTTTTTCAAATCAAACTGGTTTCATTGTGGATGGGGATGTAAAGAGTATAAAAGAAATTAATTTGAAAAATAATGAGAAATTAATTTTTGCGGCAGTCAATGACAAACTGCTTAGATGTTTTAAAATTAATGCAGACAAGAAGTAAACATTGGTTCTCTGACGTAGGGTGTGGTGGTTAAATTTCGGCAGATCGTTGATAAAGATAGTTGCCACGACCTTTAGGTCGTGAGACAAAATAAAAAACGCAAATGGCTTTAGCCAAACCAGATCCACGTGCCTTTGTCTAAACCGTTTAATTCTTGACCAAACTAATTGCATATCGAAGTAATTTTGGCTAAAGCACGATGACAAATCTCTAACGATCCACGACCTAAATATTTACGGTCAGAAGCTCTTGTCTAAGTTATTCATTTTATACAAATCATAAATACAAATCAAGTGAAAAAAATTTCCATCATCACTGTACTCTTATTCAGTATCGGAAAAATATCAGCTCAATCGCAGGAACCACCTGCCTTTTGGGAAGATGAATTTAAAAATGAATACAACCGCGAACCAATGCACGCCACTTATTTCGCTTATGAGAATAAAGATCTCGCAATGCAAAATGATCCGGCTCAATCGAAATATTTTCAATCTTTAAATGGCAATTGGAAATTTAAGTGGGTGGACAAACCTGCCGATCGTCCTCTGGCCTTCTGGAAAACCGATTATGATGACAGTCATTGGGTAAATTTTCCCGTGCCAGCTATGTGGGAAATGAACGGCTATGGAGATCCTATTTATACAAATATCCGTTACGATTTTGATTACCTGATAAAACCGAATCCTCCCAAGGTCCCGGAACAATATAATCCTGTAGGCTCTTATCGTAAAGAAATACTGATTGATAAAGACTGGAAGAGCAAAAATATTTATATACAGTTTGGTGCTGTACGTTCCTGCTTTTATTTGTGGGTAAACGGGCAATGGGTTGGCTATAGTGAAGACAGTAAACTTGCCGCGGAATTCAATATCACTAATTACTTAAAGCCCGGTCAAAAAAATCTCATCGCCTTCCAGGCATATCGCTGGAGCGATGGCAGCTACATAGAAGACCAGGATATGTGGCGGCTGGCTGGTGTATGCCGCGATGTAAATATGTATGCGCGCAATCCTGTGCATATCCGCGATGTGCAAATTGTTCCTGACCTGACGGATAACTATAAAAATGGTCAGTTAAATATTAGCCTCGATTTTTTAAATAATTATGACCGGGCTTTGAAGAATTATAAAGCCACTTTCGAAGTGTTAGATTCATCAGGTTCATTGGTTGATAAAAAAACTAAATCACTTGACGATTCAGTGAAATTTAAAAATGTTGTTTTTTCTATTAATGATCCCAAAAAATGGTCGGCGGAAACTCCTTACCTGTATAATGTAGTTACCACGTTAACTAACAGACAAGGCAAGACGATAGAAGTAATTCCTCAAAAAACAGGTTTCAGGAAAGTTGAAATAATAGATGGCGCTTTGCATGTAAATGGGAAAGCTATTTTAATAAAGGGTGTGAATCGTCATGAGATGGACCCAGTTACAGGGCAGTTAGTAAGCAGGGAACGTATGGAGCAGGATGTTCGCCTTATGAAGGAAAATAATATTAATGCGGTACGCACTTCGCACTATCCTAACGATCCCTACTGGTACCAGCTGTGCGACAAATATGGATTGTATGTAGTGGATGAAGCCAACCTGGAATCACACGGAATGGGCTTCGGCGCTAATTCACTATCTAAAAAGCCGGATTGGTTCCTGCAGCATTTTCAACGAAATACACGGGCGGTTGAAAGAGACAAAAATCATCCCTCTGTTATAATATGGTCAATGGGCAACGAAGCAGGCATGGGAATAAATTTTGAAAAATGTTATGAATGGATAAAGCATCGTGATCCTTCAAGACCGGTAGAATACGAGCCTGCAAGCGCCACCTCTTTTTCTGATATCTATTGCCCGATGTACCCTTCACCAGATGATATGGTGCATCATGTACAGTTTGACAATAATAGTAATCATAAGCCTTTCATTCTCGTGGAATATGCTCATGCTATGGGTAATACGGAAGGCAACTTCAATGATTATTGGGATACCATTCGTAAATATTATCCACACATGCAGGGCGGCTATATATGGGATTTTGTTGACCAAGGCTTTCAAAAAGTAACCGATAGAGGCGATAGCATTTGGGCGTACGGTGGAGACTATGGTATCAATCTTCCTAGTGATGATAATTTCAACTGTAATGGCTTATTAATGCCAGACAGAACACTAAACCCCTCTATGCTCGAAGTAAAAAAACAGTATCAAAATATTCATACATCCCCTTCAGATCTAATGACAGGAAAGATAGCCGTATACAACGAAAATTTCTTTAAGGATCTTTCAGATGTTTATATGGATTGGGAATTGATAGCCGATGGAAGTATTATTCAAAAAGGAAAATATGAATCTTTAAAAGTAGCGCCCCGTGATTCAGCAATAGTTGATTTACATTATCCCTTGCCTAAGGTTGGTTACAAAGAAATTTTTCTAACTGTTTACTATAAAACAAAAAATAAAGAAGGCGGGGTCCCTGCCAATTGGGAAATCGCAAAAGACCAGATGACATTGTATAGTCATTATTCAAATGAACTTACCATCCCATTGTCAAATGATTTGCAGGTACAAATTACGAATGGTTCAATTGCAATTAAAAACAGCACAGTACAATTTGCCTTTAGCAGACAAGACGGTTTGTTGCATCAATATGTAGTAAATGGTAACAACTTTCTCGAAGATGGATATGCTTTAAAACCCAATTTCTGGAGGCCACCTACAGATAATGATTATGGTGCAGGACTGCAAAAAAAATTGCTGGACTGGAAACGTGCGAGCCATACTTATTCTATGATCGGTTTCAGTATGGATTCATCAAATCATAAAAATATAAAGTTACACATGCGCTATTCTTTACCTGACGTCTATGCTATGTTGGATATCAATTATGAAATGAACGGAGACGGTGTACTTAAAGTACAGGAAACTATGCATGCAGATACTTCAAAAAAAGTTTCAATGCTTTTTAAATTTGGAATGCAAATGGTAATGCCCAAAACATTTGCCGAAATGGAATGGTATGGCCGTGGCCCTTCAGAGAATTATACTGATAGTAAAGATGCAGCGCTCATAGGTTTGTATAACGTGAGTGTGCATGATCAGTTTCATAATTATGTAAGGCCACAGGAAACGGCAAACAAGACAGATGTTCGCTGGGTGAAGCTTACTAATGCGAACGGAAAAGGAATACTCATCAGCGGGGACACGGTCCTGAATATTTCGGCCCGCCATTTTTTAGATGAAGATCTTGACGAAGGACTGGAAAAACACAATCATCATTCCGGCGAATTAAAAGAAAGAAATATTACCACGCTAAACATAGATCTTAACCAAACAGGAGTTGGCGGCATTAATTCATGGGGCACATGGCCACTAGAAAAATATAGGATGAATTACGAGGATTACAGTTATACGTTTGTGATTACGCCGGTTAAGTAAAAAATTCATATGAATTTTTTCTTCTTTTTGCAATGGCTTCTATTGCATTTAAAGATTTTAAAAAGTATTTTGTTCTCTTAAAAAATTGTTTATGAGA
>JBDTMP010000135.1:0-11568 GCA_039934215.1 Ginsengibacter sp. | reverse complement strand
ATAGTTTTCATGCGGTTTAGTTTTATAGAGTGGGGGATTGTCCCCCGCTTTTTTTTAAGATGAAGAAAATGGGAAAAACATTATTTGAAAAAATCTGGGAAAAGCACCTGGTAAAAACGATACCCGGAGGCCCCGATGTTATTTATATTGATAAACATTTTATACATGAAGTTACCAGCCCACAGGCGTTTGCAGGTATAGAAAAAAGGGGATTGAAAATATTGCGGCCGGAAAAAATTGTAGCAACTGCGGATCATAATGTACCTACCATAAATCAAAATCTTCCTATAAAAGATGTGCTATCGAGATTACAGGTAGAGCAGCTTGTTCAAAATTGCAAAAAACATAATATTGAATTATATGGCCTTGGCCATCCATTCCAGGGTATTGTGCATGTGATAGGGCCTGAGTTAGGAATTACACAGCCTGGTATGACGATAGTTTGCGGTGACAGCCATACTTCAACACATGGCGCTTTTGGTTCAATTGCATTTGGGATAGGCACCAGTGAGGTTGAAATGGTTTTTGCCACGCAGTGTATTTTGCAGGGCCGGCCTAAAGTGATGCGCATAAATATAGAAGGCGATTTACATAAAGGAGTAGTTTCCAAAGACATTATCCTTTACATACTTTCAAAAATATCTGCAAGCGGAGCTACAGGTTATTTTGTAGAATTTGCAGGCCCCACCGTTCGTGCTCTTTCAATGGAAGCAAGAATGACGATTTGCAACATGAGTATTGAGATGGGCGCCAGGGGTGGTATGATTGCGCCCGATGAAACAACATTTGAATATATCAGGAACCGGCGTTTTGCTCCTATTGGTGAAAAATGGATTTCAAAACTTGCTGAATGGAAAAAATTATTTTCTGATGAAGATGCTGTATTTGATAAAGAAATAAGTATTAATGCGGCCGATATTGAACCAATGATAACCTATGGTACAAACCCCGGCCTCGGTATTTCAATTAATGGCACAGTCCCCGCCACTGAAGATATAGCTGATGAGGGAGAGAGAAAAAATATAATTAAAGGCCTTCAGTATATGGGCTTGCATTCAGGCCAGCATTTAAAAGGAATGCCGGTACAAAATGTTTTCATAGGAAGCTGCACCAACTCAAGAATTGAAGACTTGCGTTTGGTCGCAAGCGTTATAAAAGGTAAAAAGAAAAATGAAAATGTAAAAGTGATGATCGTGCCGGGGTCGCAACAGGTGGCCGCACAAATTGTCGCTGAAGGCCTTGATACCATTTTTAATGAAGCAGGATTTGAAATTCGCCAGCCTGGTTGCAGCGCTTGCCTGGGAATGAATGAAGATAAAATTCCTTCAGGGGAATATTGTATTTCTACCAGTAACAGGAATTTTGAAGGCAGGCAGGGCGCTGGCGCAAGAACGCTTTTGGCAAGCCCGCTCACAGCCGCTGCTGCCGCAATTACAGGATTAGTAACAGATGTAAGGGAGCTCATATAAATGGTTTTGGAGGTTGCAATATTAAATGTGATACCAGGGAAAGAAGCAGCGTTTGAACTGGCATTTCAAAAAGCAAAAAATATAATAAAATTAAGCAACGGTTATATAAACCATCAGCTTCAAAAAAGTATAGAAACGGAAAATAAATACATCTTATTAGTAAACTGGCAAACACTTGAAGATCATACAGGGGGATTTAGAAGAAGCGAATTATATAAAGACTGGAAAGAACTGCTTCATCACTTCTATGATCCTTTTCCGGCGGTTGAACATTATTCATTGATATAAATTATGGAATCACTAAAAAAAATACAAAGCACATTCGTACCTCTTCCCCTGGAAAATATTGATACCGATCAGATCATTCCCGCAAGGTTTTTAAAAGCAACCACGAGGGATGGCTTCGGAAAAAATATTTTTCGTGACTGGCGGTATATTAATGGTGACGATAGTAAGCCCAAACCGGATTTTGTTTTAAACAGACCCGAATATCATGGAACTATTTTGGTTGCAGGAAAAAACTTTGGTTGCGGTTCCTCACGTGAGCATGCGGCATGGGCGATTGTTGACTACGGCTTTAATGTAGTCGTCTCAAGTTTTTTCGCTGATATTTTTAAGAACAATGCATTAAACAATGGATTGCTGCCCCTACAGGTAAGTGAAGATTTTTTGCAAAAGATTTTCAAGCTCAGTAAAGATTCAAAACTTTCTATCGACGTGGATAAGCAAACCGTCACAATAGACGCCACCGGCGAACAGGAAACCTTTGATATTAATTCGTACAAAAAAACCTGCCTGCTGAACGGATATGATGATATAGATTATTTAATAAATAATAAAGAAGAAATAGAAGCCTTTGAAGCAACATTGGTTTAGTTGTTGCATCATATTATTAAACATGAAACAGAATTTTCTTTTAAAAGTAAAAGACCTTACGGTTCAAAAATCAGGAAAAACGATTATAGATAAAGTTTCATTCTCGGTAGCTAAAAACGAATCGTTAGCAATCATCGGCCCTTCAGGTAGCGGCAAATCAACTTTAATAAATGCCCTTACTGAAAAATATTTTTGTAAAGGAAGCATCGATTTTTATAGTGGGGATGGAATCTCTCCGCATATTTCAACAATTACGCACCAGCATCATTTTAAAAATCTTTCCAATACATCATCTTTTTATTATCAGCAAAGATTTAATTCAAATGATGCGGAAGATGCGGTAACCATAAACGAGGCCTTGCTTACTTCAGGAGCTGCAGAAAATTCTATAAAAGAAACGCTTGCTTTACTTGGTATTTTGCATGTTCAATTTACGCCGCTCATACAATTATCCAACGGCGAGCACAAAAGATTTCAAATAGCCAGGGCGGTTTTGCTAAACTCAGAATGGCTGTTGCTTGATAGCCCATACACGGGCCTCGATATTGCTGCCAGGAAATTATTGAATCAAATTTTAGACAAACTCATTTCCAGGGGCATTCATGTATTATTGGTTACATCCCTTGCAGATATTCCTGCGGGGATTACGCATGTTGCTTTGTTGGAAAAAGGAGAACTTAAGGAAAAAATTTCTTACGCACAGTTTAGAAAACGAAAATATATTCTTACAATAAAAAATCAGCTTCCGTCATTAAACGCGATGTCTCTTGAAGCGATGATACCGGTCTATGCTTATACAGATTTTTCGGTTGCCATTAACATGGTTGACACCAGTGTGGAGTATAACAAAAAAAAGATTCTTCAAAATATTAACTGGAAAGTTATTAAAGGAGAATGCTGGAATGTATCCGGGCACAACGGTTCCGGAAAATCAACCCTGTTGAGTCTTGTAACCGGCGACAACCCGCAGGCATTTGCAAACGAAATTTATTTATTTGACAGAAAAAAAGGAACGGGCGAATCTATATGGGATATTAAGCGAAAGATTGGCTATGTATCGCCTGAACTGCACCACTATTTTGATTCCGGCATTTCATGTTTCAATGTGGTAGCATCAGGATTGTTCGATACAATCGGTTTGTTTAGACAATTAAATGAAAAACAAAAAAATATTGTGAGCCAATGGATGTCGCTCATGCATATAAATGAATTTGAAAAGAAATTGTTCAGGCAACTATCCAACGGTGAGCAAAGATTGGTTTTGCTTACACGTGCATTGGTAAAAAATCCTCCCCTGCTCATATTAGATGAACCCTGCCAGGGATTGGATCATGAAGTGAGTGCATGGTTCATTGCTTTGATAAACGATATTTGTGTAAGCATGAAAAAAACACTTGTTTATGTAAGTCACTATGAAGAAGAAATACCTTTGTGCGTCACAAAAACATTAAAGCTGGAACAGGGAAAAGTCGCAGCATAAAAATTTATCATCAAAATAAAAAATTGAAATACTAATACAGAATGGAAAAGAAGATAGCGGTTATATTTGGAGATGGCATTGGTCCTGAAGTAACCCGCCAATCAATAAAGGTTTTAAATGCTATTGCCTCAAAGTATTCTCACACTTTCCGGTACTCGTACGGTCTTATGGGCGCTGTAGCCATCGATAAAACCGGGGATCCGCTGCCTCAAAAAACTATTGATATCTGCAAAGCAAGTGATGCAATTTTATTTGGCGCTATTGGGCATCCAAAATACGATAATGATCCTTCTGCTAAAGTTCGCCCCGAGCAAGGGTTATTAAAGTTGAGAAAAGAATTGCAGTTATTCGCGAATATAAGGCCGGTGACAACCCACGCCTCGCTGCATCATCTTTCTCCATTAAAAGAAAAGCTGTTGCAGCAAGTTGATTTCGTCATTTATCGTGAACTCACCGGTGGAATTTATTTTGGTAAGAAGGAATTGAACGATGATAAGACTGAAGCTTCTGATCTGTGTATTTATAACAAAAGTGAAATTGAGCGGATAGCAAAATTGGCGTTTGTATCCGCCCAGCAAAGACGAAAAAAACTTACTCTTATTGATAAAGCCAATGTACTTGAAACTTCAAGGCTTTGGAGAAAAACTGTGCAGGAACTTGCGCCGGATTATCGTGATGTAAAAGTGGATTACATGTTTGTTGACAATGCCGCCATGCAAATAATTGTGAACCCCAGGCAGTTTGATGTGATACTCACCGAAAATATGTTTGGTGATATATTGAGTGACGAAGCAAGTGTTATCAGCGGTTCACTTGGATTATTGCCTTCAGCATCTGTAGGTACTTCATCTGCATTGTTTGAGCCCGTACATGGTTCTTATCCGAAGGCTGCGGGAAAAGATATTGCAAACCCTGTGGGTTCCATTTTATCTGCCGCGATGATGCTGGATCATTTTGGATTAGAACGGGAAGCAAAAGAAGTGAGAGAGGCTGTATCGTGGACTTTGTCAAACGGTTTTGTGTCACAGGATATAGATGCGGCTAACCCCCACTACACGTCCACCATTGGAGAATTTGTGAGTGATTTTATCAGCAATGATATTCCGGTAAATATCAATGCAAAAAATATAGCTTTTGGAAAGGCTACAATTATTTAATAAAAAAAGTTCTTTGTTTTTAAAAAAGGGTGTTTTAAGTTTGTTGTACATTTTTCTCAATGGTACAGCACAAACTATATAATAGCGTACAAAATATTACAACAATAATTGTTGCTGTCATAGTCATTATTATACCCTTTACCATTGGAGCAGGAAGTATTACTTAATAAATTACAATCAAAGTATAGCCCCGCCTCCAAAAAGAAGCGGGGCTTTTTTATAAATCAATTTGAACAAAAATTATGTATTACAACGGAGACACTTTTATTTATTGGAATGGGAAAATCGTTAAAGCCGCTGAAGCTAAAATGGATTTGTACACGCAAACACTTCATTATGGCTATGGGGTTTTTGAGGGCATTCGTTCTTATAAAACAGCAAATGAAAAAACGAAAATATTTAAAGAAGTTGAGCATTTTGAAAGGTTGCGGAATTCCGCGGAAGCTTTGAATCTGCCATATCCATGGAATGCGAATGAATTAATACAGGCGACCTACGAAGTTTTAAGCCGTAACAATTTACAGGATGCCTATATAAGGCCACTTGTATACGCACCGGCCAATATGAGTTTTAATCTCAACAAAGAATCTTTTATTGTAATTGAAACATGGCAAATGCAACCTTTTTTGGGCGAAAAATTATTACGCGTAATGACCTCTTCTTTTGAACGCCCAAATCCAAAAGCTTTTAAAATAACAGCAAAAGCAACAGGCCATTATGTAAATTCCATTCTTGCCAGCCAGGAAGCAAAAGCCAAAGGATTTGATGAAGCTTTGCTTAATGACATACATGGTTTTATTGCCGAAGGTCCCGGCGCTAATGTTTTTATGGAAACTAACGGTGTGTTATATACGCCGCAGCAGGGCAATATTTTGCCCGGCATTACAAGAGCCACTGTTATAGAAATATGTGAAGCGCTTGATATACCAGTTATAGAAAAACAAATTACTCCTAATGAAATCCATGGTGCTGACAGCGCATTTTTCTGTGGCACCGCGGCAGAAGTAATTGGTATGGAATCCCTGGATAATATACCATTCAAAAAACATTGGAGTGATACTTTAGGAATACGAATTCAAAACGCATATAAAAATTTTGTTGTCGAAAAAGATTATATATCAACTGAAATTTTAGCATGAAAGAATTAAATAAATATTCAAAAACTTTAACCCAGGATGAAACGCAGCCCGGTGCGCAGGCAATGTATTATGCTATCGGTTTTAAAGAGGAAGATTTTCATAAAGCCCAGGTTGGTGTGGTAAGTATGGGTTGGGATGGAAATCCGTGCAATATGCATTTGAATGATCTTGCCACAACTGTGCAAAAAAGTGTTAATGACGTTGATGGATTACTTGGTTTACGTTTTTATACCATTGGCGTAAGTGATGGAATAAGTATGGGAACCGACGGCATGCGCTATAGCCTGGTAAGCCGCGATGTAATAGCAGACAGTATAGAGACCAATGCCGGCGCACAATATTATGATGCGATTGTGGCGATACCTGGCTGTGATAAAAATATGCCTGGCTGTATTATGGCTATGGGACGACTGAACCGTCCTTCTATTATGTTGTATGGTGGTACAATTGCGCCGGGACGCTTTAAAGGTGAAGATTTAAACATCGTTTCTGCATTTGAAGCATTGGGACAAAAAATCGCCGGCAATATGAATGAGGCCGATTTTAAAGGTATTGTTCGGAATGCCTGCCCGGGGGCGGGTGCATGCGGCGGCATGTACACTGCCAATACAATGGCAAGCGCTATTGAAGCATTAGGAATGAGTTTGCCAAATTCATCGAGCAATCCGGCGTTGAGTAAAGACAAGCAAAAGGAGTGCAGATCAATCGGGGCATCCATAAAATTATTGCTTGAAAAAGATATCAAGCCAAAAGATATCATGACACGCGAAGCATTTGAAAATGCGGTTACGGTTGTAATGGTTTTGGGCGGGAGTACAAATGCGGTTTTGCATTTAATTGCTATGGCAAAAAGTGTTGATGTAAAACTTACACAGGATGATTTCCAAATTATAAGTGATAAAATTCCGGTGCTTGCAGATTTTAAACCAAGCGGGAAATATTTAATGGAAGACCTGCATCAGCATGGAGGCGTTCCCGCGGTTATGAAATATTTATTAAGCAAAGGGTTATTACATGGTGGGTGCATAACTGTAACCGGGAAAACAGTTGCGGAAAATTTAAAAGATGCACCCGATTTAAATTTTGAAAAACAGGATATCGTTCGCTCATTGGAAAATCCCATAAAGAAAACAGGCCATTTACAAATCCTCTACGGCAATCTTGCTGAAGGTGGAAGCGTTGCAAAAATAAGTGGCAAAGAAGGCGAACGTTTTGAAGGCCGGGCGAGAGTGTTTGAAGGCGAGAAACATTTGATTGAAGGCATACAAAGTGGAAGAGTACATGCAGGTGATGTGGTTGTGATAAGACACATTGGCCCGAAAGGTGCACCCGGCATGCCTGAAATGCTGAAACCCACAGGTGCCATTATTGGCGCCGGCTTAGGAAAATCTGTTGCTTTAATAACTGATGGCAGATTTAGCGGTGGCACACATGGTTTTGTCGTCGGTCATATTACTCCCGAAGCATTTGAAGGTGGATTAATTGCTTTGGTAAATGATGAGGATATTATTGAAATTGATGCCACAAAAAATACACTCACTCTTAAAGTAGCTGACGATGAAATTGCAAAAAGAAAAGCAGCCTGGAAGAAACCTGCGTTGAAAGCTACAAAGGGAATTTTATATAAATATGCAAAGTGTGTAAAGGATGCAAGCGAAGGCTGCGTAACAGATGAATAACCCTAAAATTACCTAAAGGCACTTTGGAAAGTTCTTTACTGTTGAATAAATTTTCAATCAAAAAAAATTATGAAAATGGAAACACTTCAAATATCAAAAGACACTACGGAGAAAACTCCCAAGTCTCCTCTTCAGGAGGCGGAAGAGGTTTCCGGTTCCGCTGCCCTGCTTGAAATTTTTCTTGCTGAAAAGGTAGATACCATTTTCGGCTATCCCGGCGGTGCTATCATGCCCATTTATGATGTGCTGTACGGATATCTCGATAAGCTTAATCATATTTTGGTACGTCACGAACAAGGCGCAATACATGCCGCACAGGGGTACGCAAGATCTTCCGGAAAAGTAGGAGTGGTGTTTGCAACGAGTGGTCCTGGTGCTACCAATCTTGTAACAGGCCTTGCGGATGCAATGATTGACAGTACGCCTTTGGTTTGTATAACGGGCCAGGTGTATGCGCACTTATTAGGTACAGATGCATTCCAGGAAACAGATGTAATTAATATTACTACACCAGTTACAAAATGGAATTATCAAATAACTGACGCATCAGAAATATCTACGGTTTTAGCAAAAGCATTTTATATCGCCAAAAGCGGCAGGCCCGGCCCCGTATTGATTGACATTACTAAAAATGCGCAATTGCAAAAATTCAATTTTGAGGGTTATACTAAATGTGATCACATCCGCAGTTACCGTCCATACCCTATTATAAGAAAGGAATATATTGATCAAGCCGCTGAACTTATTAATGCCGCTGAAAAACCTTTCGTAATTTTTGGCCAGGGCGTAATCCTCGGTAAGGCAGAACAGGAATTCACAGAGTTTATTGAAAAATCAGGCATTCCTGCGGCCTGGACGATTCTCGGCTTGAGTGCATTACCCACTGAACATCCTTTGAATGTTGGTATGCTTGGTATGCATGGAAATTATGGCCCAAATGTATTGACAAATGATTGTGATGTTTTAATAGCAATAGGCATGCGCTTCGATGATCGTGTTACCGGGCGGCTCGATAAATATGCGAAGCAGGCTAAAGTTATTCATCTTGATATTGATCCGTCAGAGATTGATAAAAATGTAAAATCAACTGTGCCTGTATGGGGCGATTGTAAAGTAACATTACCCATGCTTACACGGCTTACAAATGAAAAAACTCACCCTGAGTGGCTTGCGACATTTAACGAGTATAAACAAATTGAAATAGACACCTGCATTAAAAAAGAATTGAACCCGACAGATGAACAGCTTACTATGGGTGAAGTAATTAAAGAGCTGAATGAAATAACAAAAGGAGATGCGATCATTGTAACAGATGTAGGACAGCACCAGATGGTAACATGCCGTTATGCAAAATTTAATCAATCTAAAAGCAATATTACTTCTGGTGGCCTGGGTACAATGGGGTTTGCATTACCGGCTGCTATTGGCGCCAAATATGGCGCACCCGAAAGAACGGTTGTTGCTATAATCGGCGATGGCGGATTTCAAATGACATTACAGGAATTAGGCACGATCATGCAAAATGATATTGGCGTAAAAATTATTATTCTCAATAATGAATTTCTTGGTATGGTTCGCCAGTGGCAGGAATTATTTCATGAAAGACGTTATTCATTTACTGATATTAAAAGTCCCGATTTTGTTGCACTTGCCAGGGCATACAAGATCGAAGGCCAAAGAGTTTCAGAAAGGGAAAAATTAAAAGAAGCACTCAACGAAATGTTAGCGTATAACGGTTCTTATTTGCTGGAAATAATGGTAGGAAAGGAGAATAATGTTTTCCCTATGGTACCACAGGGATGCAGTGTTGCAGAAATAAGATTGAAATAAGCGGGGAAAAAACGTATGAATAAAAGTATCGAAACGATCAGGGCGACAAGAAATAATTTTCTCAGTTTAATAGAGAATTTGTCTATTGAAGAAATAAATAAAATTCCTGATGGCTTTAATAATAATGTCATCTGGAACTTCGGTCATTTGATAGTGAGCCAGCAAATTCTGTGTTATAAATTATCGAATATTTCATTAAAGATTGATGAATCTTATGTCGCGAAATATTCAAAGGGAACAAAACCGCAATCGTTTTTGAATGAGCTTGAATTGGAATTTTTAAAAGAGATGAGTTTGAAACTGATCAATGATTTAGAGAAAGATTTGGAGAATGATATATTTAAAGACTTCACTCCATACAAGACGAGTTTTGGGGTAGAATTGGAAAGCGTTAATGATGCGGTCAAATACCTTTCCATGCATGAAGGATTGCACCTGGGTTATGCAATGGCACTCAAACGTTTTTTAAAATAACATGGATACATTTATATCAAATACAAAAAGTAAGATTGTAATAGCAATTAACAAAAAAATTAATTGCAAAAAACAAGGTCCGGAAAATACAATAAAAAAATACAGATGAAACAGGAATTCACATTAACGGTTTATACTGAAAATCAAATTGGTTTGTTGAACCGTATCGCGATTATTTTTTCCCGCAGGAAAATTAATATACAGAGCCTGAACACCTCACCGTCCGAGGTTCAGGGTATTCATCGTTTTAATATTGTCATCGAAGAAGTAGAAGAAGTAGTTAGAAAACTGGCGCGCCAAATAGAAAAACAGGTGGATGTCTTAAAAGCATATTATCATACAAATGACCAGATCATCTGGCAGGAAATGGCTTTGTATAAAGTGCCCACAGATGCCATAACTGAGAAAGTAAAAGTAGAAAGATTGCTTCGGGAATTTGGTGCACGGGCTGTTGCAATACGTAAAGATTATACGGTATTTGAAACAACAGGTCAGCGTGAGGAGACTGATAAGCTGGTTGCATTTCTTGAGCCCTTCGGGTTAATTGAATTCGTGAGAAGCGCACGGGTAGCGATTATTAAAGAAAGCAGCGGCTTTCATGGAAAAGTAAAAGAATTTGAGAAGCAACAGCCAGGAGAAGAAGTTGTAGAAAATGATTACCTGGATAAACAGGAAGAGGTGTTTAGCATGTAAAAAATGTGTGTGGTGATATTGAGGGTAGCTGCTAAAGTTTTTATGCAAAAATGATTGTTGAAAAAACGATACCGGTTTTAAGAATTTTTGATTACCAAAAAGCAATAGAATTTTATATTGACTGGCTTGAGTTTAAGGTAATGGCAGAGCATGTATTTGAGGAAGGCATGCCCAGGTATATCGAAATTGTGGGAGAAGGAGTAACCCTGCATTTGAGTGAACATCACGGCGATGCTACGCCGGGCGCCAGGGTTTTCTTATGGTGTTCAGGTTTAAAAGAATACCATAAAATGCTTATTGATAAAAAATATAAAAACAACCGGCCGGGATTAGAAAAAACTTTTTACAATTCCTGGCAGGTTGAAGTGATTGATCCTTTTGGAAACAGGTTATCCTTTAATGAAAAGATAACGTGAACGGCTAAATGAATTTATTAGAATTTTAAATAAATATTCAGAAATTAAAATCATAAAACAAAAACTCAAAAAATGGCAAAGTTAAATTTTGGCGGCACTGAAGAAAACGTTGTTACCCGTGATGAATTTCCCTTGGCAAAAGCGCAGGAAGTATTAAAAGACGAAGTGGTGGCTGTGATTGGATACGGCGTACAGGGGCCCGGCCAGGCATTGAATCAAAAAGAAAATGGTATTAACGTAATTGTTGGCCAGCGTAAAAATTCTAAAAGCTGGGATAAGGCAGTGCGTGATGGCTTTGTTGAAGGCAAAACTTTATTTGATATTGAAACAGCTCTCGAAAAAGGAACCATTATTT
>JBDTMP010000134.1:0-2239 GCA_039934215.1 Ginsengibacter sp. | reverse complement strand
ACAAATTGTTTTTGCCAAAACAAGCAAAGCACTGAAATAACCAATGTTACCAAAGCAACTTTTTTTAATCCGGGAATTAGTTATGAAAAAAGAATTGCAAAATTTCAATCGTTATATGCACAATTATTTATGAATACTTCTTTTGCAATAGGCTTTTCGGATGCGTTTGGGACTACCTCATATATTCATTTTGATCCCGCAGTTTCTTTACAGTACAGGTATTATTACAATTTTAAAAGGCGGGAGGATAAAGGCAAGCGAACCGAAATGAACAGTTTAAATTACCTGGCCGGTATAGTGGAAACAACTTTTTCAAAGGGAAGTATTTCTTCAGCTTATGTTACAGAAAAAGATCCTCGGGCTATAAATGTATCCGGCATCGCATGGGGCTTTCAAAGAAACTATCCCAAACGATTTAGCCTTGACATAAATTTTGGGGCCGGTTATCTTTATACAAGAGTAACAACTATAAATGATACAGGGGAATTGATAACAAAAAATGCGGGACAATTTACAACGGTTGGGCAGGTGAACTTAGGATTTTGGTTAAACAAAAGAAATTGAAACTGGTTATTAATCCATAAATTATATCACATTTGAAAAAAACATTCCGGCGTATAATGTGGATCGCTATTTTACTGGTATTGATATTTGTAGTTTATTATGCATGGGTCTCTCTGCCCGTTATGACTGGCTTTAGCGCTAAGCAGATGTGCACCTGTATGTTTGTTTCCGGCAGAGATCAGAAAGATATTGAAGCCAATGAATTGGGATTTTTTCCACTAAGCTTTGTAAAAAATAGTGTGAATACAGGAGATTCTTCTGTTACTTCTTCCGTACTGGGGTTGGCCAGGAAAAAAGCCATTTACCGTGAAGGCATTGGTTGCACTCTTATTAATAGTATTACCGAAGAACAATTAAGATCGCAGGTGTTTTTAATTCCGCAGGCTTCCGCGAAAAATACAGATTCTGTTGTGTGGCCGCAGGGCGATAAAATCAGTGACACGATTTCGCCGGCCATTGATAAAAATAAATTGAATGCCGCCCTTGATGAATCCTTCACAGAACCAAATCCGAACAAAAAGCAAAGAACACGTGCGGTGGTAGTAGTTTACGATGGCCAGCTTGTCGCGGAAAAATATGCACCTGGCTACAACATGAATTCAAAAATGTATGGCTGGTCCATTGCGAAAAGTATTACATCTGCTTTGATCGGTACACTGGTGAAGCAGGGCGAATTAAACATTTTACAACCGGCACCAGTTCCTGAATGGAGTGATGATAATGATCCGCGTCACGCTATTACAATTGAAAATTTATTACAACAAACAAGCGGCCTTCGATTTGTTGAAAAGTATACCAAAGCAAGTGACGTAACCAATATGCTTTATAAAAAAGATGATATGGCTGCCTATACCGCGTCCCATTCAATGGCGTATCATTCCGGAAGCTTTTTTAATTACTCAAGCGGAAACAGTAATATCCTTTCCCGCATTATAAGGCAGACCGTTGGTGAAAAGGATTATGCTTCGTATCCCTTCAATGCATTGTTTTATAAACTGGGAATGTATCATACTTTACCGGAACCTGATGCATCCGGAACTTATGTAGGATCATCTTATATAATGGCAACGGCAAGAGATTTCGCACGATTCGGTTTACTATATTATAATGATGGCGTTTGGAATGGTGAAAGGATTTTACCCCAGGGCTGGGTGAAACAAACTGCTACGCCACCAGCGTCCAACACGTTAAAAGATTATGGATACCAGTTTTGGTTGAATGGCTTTGATAAAGACCATCCTTCTAAAATAAAATTTCCAGGCGTACCCCCCGATATGTTTTACTGTGATGGATTCGGGTTCCAGCGTATCTATATTATTCCCTCGGGGAAATTAGTGATAGTCCGCCTCGGTTTAACTCTTGACGATTCTTTCGATGAGAATAGATTTATCAAAAATATTATTGCCAGTATTAAATAGATGTGATTTTAAATGCAATAATAATTTCCGGGTGTATCTAAGAATTTACCATTCATGCACTTTCCTTTTTTGGAAATGAAACTGATAGCTGTCTTATTGACTATCAAAACTTTAATCAGGAAGGTTTGTAAAAGGCCGGCTTCGGCTCTTTCTGTCCTCAATGCGTTTTTGAAACCTTCGGAAAGAGTGCATCAGTCGCAGCCCTATACAAATATTTATAGTACGGGTATCCGTGGCCTGATTTTTCATAAAAGAGA
>JBDTMP010000133.1:0-9393 GCA_039934215.1 Ginsengibacter sp. | reverse complement strand
GGTTTTGATCTTCGACGGCTGCAATTATTATTGGCGGTTTTAGAAAAAAGAGGCGGTTTTCATTTTGGTGTTAAAGATGTTTTTATAAATATTGCAGGAGGTTTAAAGGTAGAAGACCCATCCATAGACCTGGCAGTATTAAGTGCATTACTTTCTTCTTATGAAGATGTAGCGCTGCCATTACATATTTGTTTTGCGGCGGAAGTAGGATTAAGTGGTGAAATAAGACCCGTTAATCGTATTGAGCAACGCATAGCGGAATCTGAAAAACTCGGCTTTGAAAAAATCATCGTGAGTAAATACAACCTTGCGGCACATAAAGTGACTGGAAAAACAAAATACAACATCGAAGTAGTTCCCTTAGGAAAAGTAGAAGAATTATACAGGTATTTATTTTAGTAAAGGCAAATAAAATTGTTTTGAAAATTAGCAATGATATAGTTTCACCTCTTCTTCATTTTTTTTATCCTCACAATTGCATTGGTTGCGGCAGCGATATTATTACAAACAATAATTTTTTATGTCTTGAATGCATCAATAACCTACCGCATACCGGATTCTCGGTTCATGCAAATAACCCGGTCGAAAAAATGTTTTGGGGAAGAATAGCTATTTCTTCAGGCACGAGCGAATTTTATTTTTCTAAAGGATCCATTATTCAAAATCTTATCCATGAATTAAAATATAAGGGAAACCGGAAGGCGGGAATGTATCTTGGAAATCTTATGGGAAACAGCCTGCTTAAAAGCAATCGCTTTTCCAGTATTGATATGCTTGTGCCCCTACCTTTATTTGCAAAAAAAGAAATCAAAAGAGGTTACAACCAGGCAATGGTTTTGTGCGAAGGAATTGCGGAGGTAATAAATCTTCCTATTATTACTAAAAACGTGGTACGTATAGTCCATACAGAAACACAAACAAAAAAAGGGCGAATAGAGCGCTGGGAAAATGTTGAAAAAAGTTTTACCGTAAAAGAGCCTTCCGTTTTAAAAGGAAAACATATTTTACTTGTAGATGATGTTATAACCACGGGAGCTACAATGGAAGCATGTGGCGCAGAAATATTGAAAAAAGATGATGTGAGGCTAAGCATTGCAACATTAGCATTTGCAACGAGATGACAAAACGAGTTGTCTAAAGCTCATAAAATAATTCATTGAATTTTAATGAGATAATTTAAACATTCATGCGTTAAATAATTAAACATATTTTTGAAAATGACCTGCCTGAAGTACGCAAGCTTTATTATTTTTTTTGGATTATTATTTTTTTCATGCAAGAAGGAATCATTTATTACAAGCCCCCAGGCAAGGTTGTACACAAGTGCGGACACTTTACTTTATGATACTGTTTTTACCTCCGTTGGCTCTATCACGAAATCTTTCAAAATTTTCAATAATAACAATCAAAAACTTTTACTATCCAGGATTAAACTTTCAGGCGGCGCTTCGTCTTTTTTTAAAATGAATGTCGATGGCACTTCAGCGAATGAGATAGACGATATTGAAATAAATCCCAACGATAGTATTTATGTTTTTGTCCAGGTAAAAATAGATCCTACAACCGCCATCCTACCCTTTGTAATCACAGATAGCATTTTAATAGATTATAATGGCAATCAAAAATTTGTGCAGTTGCAGGCGTACGGACAAAACGCCATCTTCCTTAATAAAGTAAAACTTACAGGAAATATTACATGGAATGATTCATTACCCTATGTAATACTCGGAGGCGTGCTGGTGGATAGTAATGCAGTTCTCACCATCAGAGAAGGAACAAAGATTTATTTACATCCCAATGCTCCATTTCTTGTAGATGGCACTTTGAGAGTGCAGGGAACAAAACAGGACCAGGTAATTTTTGCCGGCGACAGGCTTGATGCTGATTATAAAGATTTTCCGGCAAGCTGGCCCGGCATTTTTTTAAATAGCAGCAGCCAGGAAAATAATATAAAATTTGCCGTTATTAAAAATGCATACCAGGGCATCATCGCACAGGGCCTTTCTTTAAATACTACTCCAAAGCTTACGTTATCTCAAAGCATAATTGATAATATTTATGACGCCGGCGTGCTGGGCATTAATTCAAATATTTATGCTGACAATTGCCTTATAAGTAATTGCGGAAAAAATGTACTCCTTGCTTTGGGTGGCGATTATTCTTTTGTGCATTGCACCGTTGCTTCTTACAGCAATTTTTTTATTGATCATAAAAATCCGGTTTTACAGGTAGCAAACTTTGCCGATGATGGAACCACTACATTAGTTGCGGATCTTGATGCACGGTTTACAAACTGTATTTTTTGGGGAGAAGGCGGTTCTGTTGAAAACGAGATTTTAATAAGTAAAAAACTTAATACTTTTTTTTCGGTAAAATTTGACAATACATTATATAAAGTAAAAGATAGCGATCCTGCCGATGCAACTTTCACGAATACCGTTATAAAAAATACCGATCCGCTATTTGACAGCATTAATATTTCTAAAAATTATTACGACTTTCATTTTAAAAAAGATCCTGCTGCTCCTGCCATAGATAAAGGCTCGGTCACACCATATACCAGGGATCTTGACGATTTCTTGCGCTCAGGCATTCCGGATCTTGGTTGTTACGAAAGATGAAATGTAAACTCTTACAAATTGTAAACTGTCGATACCGTAATTTAATTCTCTTGATTTATCAATTTCTTATCTTTACAATAAAAAAAATGAAAACATTATTTTTTGCATTCGCTTCATTTATTTTCTTATCATTTATTATTCCTTCGTCACCCTCCAGTTTCATAAAAGCTGCTTCAATCTATCAATTCAAAGTGGATGGCCTTGAAGGTGGTACGATTGACTTTTCAAAATTTAAGGGAAAGAAAATTCTTGTGGTAAATACAGCTTCTAAATGCGGCAACACTCCGCAATATAATGACCTGGAAAAACTTTATGAAAAGTATAAGGATAAGTTAGTTATCGTTGGTTTTCCCGCCAATAATTTTGGTTCGCAGGAGCCAGGAAGTAATACAGAGATAGCCGAATTTTGCCAAAAGAATTATGGGGTTTCATTTCCGATGGCAGCAAAAGTTTCCGTAGCAGGTAATGATATGGCGCCTATATATAAATACATTGTTGGTGAAGCCGAAAAACATGATTTTATCAATCCTATCGAATGGAACTTTACTAAATTTTTATTTGACGAAAAAGGAAACTTTGTGACTGTTTTTAATAACAAAGCCAGGTTAATACCTGATAATTCTGATCCAAAGGGTAAAGCAGCTTATGAAAAATTATTAAGCTATTTAAATTAGAATTACTCCTGACGCTTAGCCTGCTCTTTTTTTTAATCACTTCAAAGTTTAAGGCTAATATTTAACGGGAAAGATCTTGTGGATTGTTTTGTCTTTATAAAAAGTAAAACAAAAACTGTTTCTTAACACTAAAGGGTTTTGCTATGAGCTTAGTTTTTATATTTGTCTTACATGCAGTTTAAAAATATACCGGGCCAGGAAGAAATAAAAAAGCATTTAGTTGACCTGGTTTTGCATAACCGGTTAAGCCATGCATTATTGTTCTTAGGTAAAGAAGGAAGTGGCTCTTTATCGCTTGCGCTCGCATTCGCACAATACATAGTCTGCAACTCATCCAGGCCTTCTCTCAAACCTGAAATCTCCCGTTTAGATTTATTCGGATCTGCAGAACCAGATCTCCCTGCCAGGAAATCTTCCTTCATCCCGGATAAATATGAAAGTGTGCAGGGCGACTCCTGCGGAAATTGCCCTGCCTGTATAAAGGCGGAAAAATTCATTCATCCCGATATACATTTTTCTTTTCCTGTAATTCCAAAAAAATCGGGTACGCCGCCCATAAGCGATGATTATATATCGGAGTGGAGAGAATTTATTTCATCAAATCCTTACGGAAATGTATATGATTGGCTCCAGTTCCTGGGCGCTGAAAATAAGCAGGGAAATATAACCGCAAAAGAATGTAATGAGATTAATCATAAGCTCAGCCTAAAGGCGTTCGAAAGCAATTTCAAAATTTTGATCATGTGGATGCCGGAGCTTTTAGGAACAGCCGGCAATAAACTTCTCAAGCTTATTGAAGAGCCACCTCCAGATACCATATTCATATTCGTTGCTGAAGACGAACAGGCCATTTTACCTACCATATTATCGAGAACGCAATTGATAAAAATTCCATTGCTTTTAAAATCGGAAATTGAAGAAACATTAATAAGAGATGCGAATATTTCTCCTGAAAAAGCTGCCAGGGTGGCTGCAGTAAGTGAAGGGAATTACCGGGAAGCGCTACAACTGTTGCAACATAATGAAGAAGATTGGCAAGGACTGGCCAGGGATTGGCTGAATACAATTTTAAAGAACGGGCCGGCTGCGCAAATTAAATGGATTGATATAATTAGCCGTTTGGGAAGAGAGAAGCAAAAACAATTTATACGTTATTTTATTCACTTACTTGAGCAGGCGATAAGAATAAATTATATAAATGATGCGGCAATACAACTACATATTGCTGAGAATGACAAAGATTTTGCGATGAGGATAAACAAAATATGTGGCATAGAAGCGCAGGAAGCAATTATTAACGAACTGGATAAAGCTATTTTTTACATCGAAAGAAATGCACACTCCAAAATGTTGTTTCATGCTTTATCAATCCGGCTGTATCATATTATTAAAGATAATTCGTTAGTTTTGATAAGTTGAGGCAAATGAATTTGACCAGATGTTTAATTAACTTTTTGATTCAAAATTTCAGCTATACGCATTTAATTAATACCTGTTGATGCAGGTAAATTATAGTTTACCAAATACGGATTTACTATTAGGTTTTGTAACACCGGTAAATTATATCGAAGATTATTGTGCAGCGCTGCTGTAGACTTCATCTGCTTTAAATATTCCTCATTTTTTTTTATTTAATTTTTTCAACCGATTATATGAGTTGCACAAGTTGTAGTACAGGGAAACCAGGTGGATGCAAAAGTAACGGCGGATGCAGCACCGGTGGATGCAACCGTATGAATGTGCACGATTGGCTGGCCAATCTCCCCTTTAGTGATCCTGAAAGCACATGCCGTATTGTGGAAGTCTCCTTCAACCAGGGTAGCCGAAAAGATTTTTACCGAAATAGTTCTTTACAATATTTTGAAAAAGGAGATATAATAGCAGTGGAAGGCGTGAGTGGTTTTGATGTTGGTACCGTAAGTCTTACAGGCGAGTTGGTGCGTCTTCAATTAAAAAAACATGGATTGAAAGAAGACAATGCCGATTTCAAAAAAATTTTAAGACTTGCTACGGATAATGATATTATAAAATGGAAAGAAACGAAAGCCCGGGAACACGATGTTCTTATCAGGAGCAGGGCTGTTGCAAGGCAATTAAATGTTGACCTTAAAATGGCCGAAGTAGAAATTCAGGCTGATAGCAGAAAGGCTACCTTTTTTTACATTGCAGATGAGCGTGTGGATTTTCGGGAACTTATTAAAATATATGCATCGGAGTTTAAGGTAAAGGTAGAAATGCGGCAAATAGGCGCCCGCCAGGAAGCTGGTAAGGTAGGCGGCATAGGCAGTTGTGGCCGTGAGTTATGTTGCAGTACCTGGCTTACTGATTTCAAAAGTGTTAACACGAATGCGGCACGTTATCAAAATCTTAGTATAAATCAAACGAAGCTAAGTGGGCAATGCGGGCGCCTGAAATGTTGCCTTAATTATGAACTGGATACTTATCTCGATGCTTTACAACATTTCCCTGATGATGCCGAAGTGATAGAAGTAACAAAGGGAAGAGCTTTTTTGATCAAGAAAGATATTTTCCGGAATTTAATGTGGTATTCAATGCCCGAAAGCACAAAGCATTATCCTCTTTCAATAGAAAGTGTAAAAAAAATACAGGTTCAAAACAGGAATGGAATCAAGCCCGATACCCTGGAAACGGTAGAAGTAATAAGTGGAAAAATAAAAGAAGTCGAGCCCGAATTTGTTGATGTGGTTGGACATATAACTATTAAGTCTCTTGAAAAAAATACCCGTAAGCGCAGGAATGATTTAAATCGTGGTGGTAGCAAATCCGGCGAACAAGAACAGCAAAGACCTCGCGGACAACAGCAACAGCAAAGGCCTCAAAATACCAATCCAAAAAGATCCCGGAATAATAACAACAGGAACAGGCCGCCCAAAAAAAGTTAATCTTTCTACAAGCTTTTATCCATTCGTGTAATTCGAAAAATTAGTGTAATAAACATTACGTCAAAATATAGTTACCATAGCAATAGCACAATTGAATATATTTTTGGCGCTTGCCATTTTTTATAATTCATTCAATCTGTTTTACATTTGCTCCCATGTCAATTGTTATTTCTAATCTTACAAAGAGCTACGGCAATCAAAAGGCCATTGACAATATTTCTTTCCAGGTAAATAATAATGAGATTGTAGGTTTTTTAGGTCCAAACGGAGCAGGAAAATCGACCACGATGAAAATCGCTACCGGATATATTGCCGCTGATTCAGGCATCGCTTCTGTAAACGGAATCAATGTTGCTACTAACCCGATTGATGCAAAAAAACAAATAGGTTATTTACCCGAAAGCAATCCATTGTATTTCGAAATGTACGTGAGAGAATACCTCGGGTTTATTGCCGGTATTCATAAACTAACAACCGGTGTAAGAAAACGAATCGAAGAAGTGATTGATCTTACCGGTCTACGGCCCGAAAGTAAAAAAAAGATTGGGCAGTTAAGTAAGGGATATAAACAAAGAGTGGGACTGGCCGCCTCTTTAATACATAACCCTGAAGTTCTTATTCTTGATGAGCCTACCAGCGGATTGGATCCGAATCAAATAATAGAAATAAGAGAAGTTATAAAAGAGCTTGGAAAAAATAAGACCGTGCTTTTTTCTTCACATATTCTACAGGAAGTGGAAAGTATTTGCGACAGGATAATCATAATAAATAAAGGAAATATTGTGGCAGATGATACCTTATCAAATCTGCGGTCAACCAATAAAACTTCTCACACAATAATAGTAGCCTTCACAGAAACTATTGATATCACAATTCTTGCTAAGCTTGATGGAGTAATTAAGGCCGAAGAAGAAACACCTTCAACTTTTAAACTTCAGACCTTAGATCCAGATCTTGTAAAAAGAAATTTATTTTCCTTTAGCATAGAAAAGAACCTAAACATTCTTTCATTAAAAAGCGAAAGCAAAAGCCTCGAAGACGTTTTTAGAAATTTAACCGGTAATATTGAAAAAAATTAATAAAATACTATGAGTTACATCGCAAACATACACGCCCGCCAGATATTAGATAGCCGTGGAAATCCAACTGTTGAAGTAGAAGTACTTACTGAAAATGAATCGCTCGGGCGAGCCGCTGTTCCATCAGGAGCAAGCACCGGCATACACGAAGCAGTCGAGCTTCGCGATAATGATAAAAAAAATTATGGTGGCAAAAGTGTGCTAAAAGCCGTTGAAAATGTAAATGGCCTTATAGCCGATACGCTTACAGGCTGGGATATTGCCGACCAGACCGGTATTGATAAAGCGATGATTGACCTGGATGGAACTGAAAATAAGAGTGCTCTTGGTGCAAATGCAATTCTCGCCGTAAGTCTTGCTGTTGCAAAAGCCGCAGCTCTTGAAGCAAATCTTCCTCTATACAGGTACATAGGAGGTACTAATGCTACGATCCTTCCCATTCCAATGATGAATATTTTAAACGGAGGTGCTCATGCTGATAATAAAATAGACTTCCAGGAATTTATGGTAATGCCTGTGGGAGCTTCCACTTTTAGTGAAGCCTTACGATGGGGCGTTGAAATCTTTCATTCTTTAAAAGCAGTGCTTAAGAAGAAAGGATACAGCACGAATGTAGGTGATGAAGGAGGCTTCGCTCCCAATATTCAAAGCAATGAAGAAGCTATTGAAACTGTGCTTTCTGCAATTGAAAAAACAGGATTTAAGGCAGGAACACAGGTGGCAGTAGCTATGGACCCCGCCGTAAGTGAAATGTATGATGCAGGTAAAAAAGTATATCATTTTCATAAGAGTGATGGCAAAAAGTTAAGCAGTGAAAAGATGGTTGAATACTGGGAAAGCTGGGTAAAAAAATATCCCATTATATCCATTGAAGATGGAATGGCCGAAGATGACTGGGAAGGATGGAAATTAATGACCGAAAAGCTGGGTAAAAAAATTCAATTAGTAGGAGATGATCTTTTTGTAACAAATGTAAAAAGACTTCAAAAGGGTATTGACGAAAAAATTGCAAATGCATTGCTGGTAAAAGTGAATCAAATAGGAACACTAACTGAAACTATAAATGCAGTTTCACTTGCACAGCACAATGGCTACAATACTATCATGAGCCATCGTAGCGGAGAAACGGAAGATACCACGATTGCAGACCTTGCCGTTGCCTTAAATTGCGGGCAAATTAAAACGGGCTCAGCCAGCCGAACTGATCGCATTGCCAAATACAACCAGTTAATAAGAATTGAAGAAATTTTAGCCGAAAGCGCAATTTATCCGAAAGGAAAAATTAAATTTGGGAAGTAAATCACTTCGAATACATTGAATATAAAAGCGGATAAATAAAAACTGATGAAGTTTCCAAAAATATTTACAAATAAATACCTGATTACAGGCATAGCTTTTGCTCTTTGGATGCTGTTCTTTGACAGAAATGATTTATCTCTTCAATTAAAAAGGGTACAGGAACTTAACAAGCTCCAGGAAAATGAAAAACTAATGGGCAATCAAATTGCTGATACAAGGCATGAACTGAAACTTCTGAAAACGAATCCCGAAACCCTTGAAAAATATGCGAGGGAAAAGTTTATGATGAAAAAAGATAATGAAGACATCTACATTATCTCTTTTGATTCCTCTTTAATTAAGTACTAAATAACAATATTTTTGTCTGCAGGGCGTTTTACTTTTTTGGATAGCTTTTTTATTAATGCATTTAACCATTTTTTATGACACAAATTACCCAGGAAGATCTGGTGCGTTATCTTTATAACGAGACCTCAGAGAGAAAATCTGAATTGATTAAAGATGCCCTTGAATCTGACATGAACCTGAGAGATAGTTTTGAGTCACTTTTGGCTTCAAAAAAAAACCTTGATAAGGTTGATCTATCTCCGCGACAGGAGGCAATAGACAAAATTTTGCAATATGCCAGTCAGCAGGAAAAACATTTACACTCACATTAAAAAAAAATTAAAACGTATTTTCATCCTGCCCAATTAAGGCAGGATTTTTTTATGAAAAAAAAAGAGCTTTATCAATTTGTAATCGATTATTTTTTATCTCATACCCCTGATGCTGAAACTGAACTAATTTATCATGACCCCTATGAATTGCTTGTTTC
>JBDTMP010000132.1:0-5085 GCA_039934215.1 Ginsengibacter sp. | reverse complement strand
TTTTGAAAAAATAAAGATCACTACCTGGCTGCAATGGCTTTTTATAAAACCAGAAGATAAGAGTACAGATAAGCTTAAGCTTACATTCAATTTTTCTCCGTTAAAAAGAAAGATGGTGGAGAATGAAAAAAAGATAAAGTTTTTATTGGAAAAAAGTGACTGCGAAATATTGATGATTTGATATTGGTAGCGGTTGCCGATATTCATTAGGTGTCAGGCCACTTCAAGTGGACAGAGAGCTTCGCATAGGCACGGGGGAAAGTGCAAATGAAATTTTGTTGTAAAATCAAGGATCAAAAATGATAGAAACGAAAAAACATGCAAAGCGATAATCTCCCCTTGTTTCGCAGACGGGTTGGGATAAAGTTAATAATAGCGCGACTTTCACTGCTAATATTGCCTTCTATTGTAGTCGGTGCTTATATGCTGTGGCACCTGAACCAATATTATTCGGTGTTGAAAAATCAGTGGCTGAATGAAAGCGCTTTTCTCGCAGCAGGTCTTATAGCCAGTAATATTTTTTACAGTTTTCGGTTTCGCTTTATAACAACAGTGCTGCCTTTACTTTTATTTTTATTTATCCTCAGCAAAATTGTCAGCAATATTTTTACGGGCGAGTTCACAGCATTTTATGCAATAACCAAATTTTATATTTTTTCGTTTTTATTTCTCACAGGCTGGATCGTAGGCTGGGGCATAGTAAGACTGCGATGGTTCCCCATCATACTTTCTGTGGTGCTTATGGTTATACAAATCCTGGTGATAAGTAATACAACAGATATTACAGCCAGAAAATTAATCACCGCGTTTGCACCGGTGCTTTTGTTTGCATTTTATATTATCTATACCGGCGAGCTCGTTAGAAATATGAATAAAGATGAACCGAATTTCAGTTGGTTTATTGCAAAAAAACTGGTTGGGTTTGGAATTGTTGCCGGTATTATTCTCATGTTAATATTTTTCTTTTTTAAAAACGATTTTAAAGCGATAGAAAAACAATATGGTGGCGGCGCACCAAAACAGGAAGGCAATGCAGAGAGCCTGACGAAGGAAAACAAAGATGGAACAGTCAGTAATAAAAATCAAATGGGCCTTAACGGTGGAAGGAAATCTACCAAGCAGCTCGTGTTTATCGCAAAGCTTGATAATTATTTCCCCAACTCCGAGATACCTAACCCACTTTACTTTACTTATGATTACTACACAAAGTTTGATACCCTTACTCAAACCCTTGAAGTAGATAGCCTAATGCCATCCAACGATTTGTTTCAACCCGATCCTTCAAAGATTCCGTTGTATTTTACTAAATCAGATTCATCGGTTTTGGATAGCGCCAAAGGTTTTTTAAAAAGAAAAGTAGTGAGCACAGAAGTGTATAAAGCGCTTCTCTCACCAAAAGAATTTTTGGCCCCGAGCACTGCATTTTTTTGCCAACCCATCGCCGTAGAAAAAGAATATAAGCAACAATTTAAAAGTGCTTACCGCGCAAAAATGCTGGTAAGTGAATTGAACAGTGCGTATTTCGTTTACAATCCCGCAGGCAATATACAATTGGAAGATTTTCAAAAACAACGTTTCGATGAGTTGCGAAAAGTTTCTAACTGGAGCGGCGAGGACACCGCATTTATGCGCTACTATACTTTTATCCCAAAGGGAGATGACTTTGATTCGATAAGAACACTTGCACATGAGATCACGAAAAATGCAACAACACCAATTGATAAAATAATCGCCATAAGAAATTATTTTTTAAGCACCGATGAAACCGGGCAGCCTGTCTTTAAATACACCGATAATCCTGGTGTGCCAGGCCTTCCCAGCGCCAGCAAGCTTAACTATTTTTTATTTGAAAATCGCCAGGGATACTGCGCCTATTATGCAGGCGCAACTTTATTTTTATTGCGGGCTTTGGGCTTGCCAACAAGAGTGGCAACTGGGTTTTTAACAGTGGATAGAAGCAATAAGAACAAAGGCTGGTATTGGTTTTACGATGACCAGGCTCATGCATGGACACAGGTTTATTTCCCCGGCTACGGATGGATTGATTTTGATACCACCATCCCCAGCACAGAGCAGCAGCAATCACCCGCTCCGGATGGTACACCTCCCATAACGGTTCAAACCGCTTTATTTGTCACTAATGGAAAAGTACTCCTGGTTGACACAGTAGCAAAACGTGTAGACATGTCCGTTACCCAAATGATTTATCATGATAGAACATTTGAATTACAAGAGCCTGTGGAATTAAATATGGATGTTTCACTGGCAACAATAAGTAAAGACAGCGGACAGGTTTCATTAAATGAATTGCAGCCCGGCAACAAAATAACAGCCTTATCGTTTTCTGAACAGTTTAAAAATATTATTTTAAAAGACAGCAATGATTCCAAAGAAATATTTGCAAAAATTCCAAAGCCTGCACCAGTTGATGAAATAAAAATAATTGATAGTACACAGGAAAAACAGGTACCAAATGCGATTAAGAAACAGAAGCCGGTATCTTATTTTAAAATTCTTTTAATTGCTATTATCATTTTAGCATTTGTAATCTTATTAATTTTTAGTATTCCATATCTTATATTTAAGTGGCTTGATCTTAAAGCCAAAAATACAAAAGCCACGAGGCGAAAAGCCTACTACAGCTATATCGCAGCAACTTATTATTTAAACCAGCTTGGATTTTCAAGAGAAGAAATTTCCGTGGCGCAATATGCCAGGGAGAAAATTGATCTTCAATTTGGCACCAGCCTTTTTGCATTCATGCAGGTATATCTCAAAACAAAATATTCCAATGAACCCTTAAATGCTTCAGAAGAAACTATTGTTGCAAATTTTTATAAACCCTTTTATAAAAAAGTGAAAGAGCAAATACATTTTAGAGAGCGTTTCTTCAAATTCCTAAACTTTTACAGAACAATAAATTTTTATTCAAAACCAAAAATATAATTGATGGAAACAGTGAATACTGAATCAGCATTGCAAAATATACAGAAGCTTATTGATAATATTGAAACGGTGATAAAGGGCAAGCGTGACCAAATAAAATTTGTATTGACCGCATTAATTGCCAAAGGTCATATCCTGATGGAAGATAATCCTGGTACTGGTAAAACAGTAATGGCAAAGACCCTGGCGCAAAGCATATCAGGAGATAATGAAAATGGTTCCGTCAATTTTAAGCGGATACAATTTACCCCCGATTTGTTGCCAATGGACCTGATAGGCACACATATTTTTGATGATGTAAAAAAGGAATTTATTTTCAAAAAAGGCCCGCTGTTCTGCAATGTATTGTTGGCTGATGAAATCAACAGGGCTTCCCCGAAAGTACAATCTGCATTACTGGAATGTATGGCGGAAAACCAGATTACAATGGGCGAATTGACCTATAAGCTTAGTGACCTTTTTTTTACGATCGCTACTCAAAATCCTGTGGAAATGGAAGGAACTTACCCGCTGCCCGCCGCCCAGCTCGACAGGTTTTTTATAAAGATAATTTTTGGCTATGTAGATGAAGAAACGGAGCTGGATATCTACAAAAATTATCTAAACATAAATAACAACCTGCTTCATATAAAACAGGTTTTAGGTATTGATGAATTATTGCATCTTCAACAGGAAAGCGAAAATGTATTTGTGCATGAAGAAATAATCAGGGCCGTTCGCAATATTGTTTGGGCAACACGCAGGCATCCTGATATTGTACTCGCTGCTTCCACAAGAAGCGGCATCATTTTCTTAAAATGCCTGAAGGCGTACGCCCTGGTCAATGGCCGCACTTATGTAATTGAGGATGATGTAAACGATCTTACATTCCCTGTATTAAACCATCGCCTTATTTACAGGAACAAAGATGCAAAGGTTAATACACTCAACAACATTACGACTGCAGAAATGGACAGGCTTTCAAAACTGAAAATAAATTAAGGCAGCCAGGCATGTATCAATTTCTAAAATATTTTTTCTTACTCGTAGCTCTCGGCATTTGTAAAAAAACGGCGGCGCAAAACAATGGTGCACGCTACGAGATAGATGCCAAGCGGATTGGCGTAAATTATTATGATAAAGATGCATTGCCCCGCAGCCGTGAATTTATACGGCTTGACAGCACATATTACGTTGGTTGGTATTATGAAGGCATGTACAAATATGAAAGGGCGGCTGATTATTTGGGTTATAAAAATTGTATTACGCCATTAAGAAAAGCACTTTCAACTTTTGAAAAAAATTATAAAAACAACATCAAGAAAATATTTGCACCGGGTAATTACACTGCCACACAGGTAGATGGTATTCAGCTTTGCAATGCCTTATACGATTGTTATTCTAATATTGAGCAACCCGATTCAGCAATGTCACTGCTTGCAGAAATAAAGAGCTGGAATACCGGAAACGACTTTATGGAGTATAATATTAAAGCCGCATGGACCATACATCGTAACAGGTATTATCTCCACAAATATTCGTTCTTAAAAAATTCGGTTGCGGAAAATGAAGAGCTTGCCCTGAGCCATTTATATGATGCGCTGGCACAAGGCGATGGCAATGCTATTTTTTATCTTGCCATCATTCACAATTATTTACTCAACATTGATTCTACTACTTTTTATTATAATGTCTTAAAACAAACAGGTGGATTCTCTTATAATAATTATGCTCATTTTCAAAACACGATAGGAAATTTCGCGGATGCTATCGCAAATTTCGAAAATGAAAAGTACGCTTTTGATAAAAGACTTATTGAGTCCTATTATTTTCTGCCAACCTTATATATCAACAGTGGAAAAAGTAAAAAGGCAATTGATGAAACCAACAATATCATCGCGGCGATGGGTTCTACGCCTGGTTTTGGTTGGTATAATATCGCTTTGGCGAGAAGCTATTTGTATAACGGCCAACTGGACAGTTGTGAAAAAGCCATTACCAAAGCGGCACAATTTAAAGAGCTGCACATAGGTACAACACTTGGACAGGCGCAATATAATTTTGCAGTGAATGTCATAAAGCTATTGCTTGCAAAAAATAAAATTGAACGAATAAAATTTTTGGATAAAGGTTGGTGGTATTCATTAAGTGACCTTTCGG
>JBDTMP010000131.1:0-3783 GCA_039934215.1 Ginsengibacter sp. | reverse complement strand
TGCTTTTATGGATTAAGTGCAAACTCCCAAAGTGATTATTTTAAAATAACAGGACAATACAGGCTAAGGCCTGAGTTACGACATGGATATAAAACTCTTACGCCAGATACCGCCGGCGCCGCTTTTTTTATCGCACAGCGGGCCCGGTTAATATTTGATTACAAGAAGGGAAATTTAATTGCGCATACTTCCATGCAGGATACCAGGACATGGGGCGATGAGGAGCCATCAAAAGATATTTCCGGATTATCGGTAAATGAATTGTGGCTTGAGCTCTTGCTCAAAAATAACTTCTCAATAAAAATGGGCAGGCAGGAACTGGCATACGACGATCAGCGGCTACTTGGAAATTCAGACTGGTCAAATGCCACCCGGTCGCATGATGCCCTGCTTTTAAAATATACTAATAAAGAAAAAAAATTCTATTGGCATTTTGGAGCAGCTTTCAATCAAAATGGCGAACCTCTTTTTGGAACAGATTACAATTTAAAAAACTATAAATTTTTAGGATTCTCCTGGTTAAAAAAAGAATTTGCAAATAGTTCAATATCTGCTATAGCGATCGTGAATGGATTAAATTCCGCAGTAGCCGCTTCCAAAAATATGAAGGCCAGCTTAACTTTTGGTCCATTGTATAATTTTACAAATAATAATTTCAAGGCTGTGCTGGGAAGCTATTATCAAACAGGAAAAACGGATAATAATTTATTAGTGGATGCATATATGCTTAATGCTTATGGCGAGATTCGCAACGAAAAATTATTTGCAGGGGCTGGGCTGGACTATCTATCAGGAAGTTCTGATAAAACTTCTTCAAGCCGCAGTCAAAGCTTTTCTACCTTATATGCTACCAATCATAAATTTTATGGCTACATGGATTATTTTCTTAATATTCCCGCGGATGCAAAACAGCGTGGATTGATCGATCCATATCTTCGCGTTGGAATTACGCCTTCTAAAAATTTCAAAACGACAATTGATGTACATCATTTTTATTTGGCAAATGAAAATAGCCCCGGCGGTAGTAAAAAAATACAAAAACGTTTAGGAGATGAGGTGGACCTTTTATTAGAATATCAGCCATCACAGGTAATAAATTTTCAAGCCGGGTATTCAATGATGTTTGCCACCGAAAATATGGAATTGATAAAAGGAGGAAGTAAAAGTAATTATAATGGATGGGCGTTTGTAATGGTCAAAATTTCACCATCTTTTTTTACACAGGAGTCAAAATAAAATATTAAAAAAACAACAATAATATGACTACAAAAACAATCATGCGGATCATTTTATTAAACTTTTTTGCCGCCGCATTAATAACAAGTTGTAAAAACAACAATACATCCACGGCCGATGATAAAGTTAGCGGCGAAGAAATAGCAACACTATCACTTGCGCCTATGGTACCTCCGCCTATTACGAGAACACATCCAACAAAAGTAATTGTGAATTTGGATGTAATTGAGCGGGTGATGAAACTTGCGGATAGCACCTCCTATATGTTCTGGACTTTCGGCGGGGCCGTACCTGGTAATTTTATTAGAATACGACAAGGTGATGAAGTGGAACTAAATCTTAATAACCTTGCTCAAAATAAATTATCACACAGTATAGATCTGCACGCGGTTAATGGTCCCGGTGGTGGTGCGGAAGCTTCTAACATAGCACCGGGGCATACTTCCAGGTTTCATTTCAAAGCGTTAAAACCCGGGTTGTTTGTTTACCATTGCGCTACGGCGCCTGTGCCCATGCACATAGCCAATGGCATGTATGGTTTAATACTTGTTGAACCACCGGGGGGTCTGCCCAAAGTGGATCGCGAATATTATTTAATGCAAGGTGAATTTTATACCAAAGACAATTTCGGCTTCAAAGGTTTAACTGAATTTGATGAACAAAAAGGAATTAATGAGCAACCCGATTATGTAGTATTTAATGGCAGCGTAAATGCTAACGCCGGTAAAGGTGCTTTGCCTGCAAAAGTAGGCGAGACCGTTAGGCTATTCGTAGGAAATGGCGGCCCAAATCTTGTCTCATCTTTTCATGTTATAGGGGAAATATTGGATAAAGTATATATAGAAGGTGGTGAGACAACCGCGTCTAATATTCAAACAACATTGATACCGGCAGGAGGCTCAACGATCGTGGAATTTAAAATAGATATTCCCGGTACATATAATATTGTCGACCATTCTATTTTCCGCACATTTAATAAAGGATGCCTGGCTCAAATAAAAGCTAAAGGCGGGAGAGATACAATCATTTTTAGAAAAAATTAATCAATAAAAATTACTAGGATTTTGATGACTAATCCTGGTCACCAAAAATCACTGAAGAATGAAAACCATATTTGTGATATTGTTCCTGATAGCTTCTTTTACATGCGATAGCCAATCGAAAAAGAGTGTTGCAAACGATAAGCGAATGGTAAAAATAGGAGGCGGTAATTATAAAACCTTCTATGTTTCAAAAACCGATAAGCCAATTGTTGTCAATCCTTTCTTAATGGATGAATGCGCTGTTACTAATGAGGAGTTTCTTGAATTTGTAAAAGCCAATCCTGAATGGAGCAGGTCAGGAGTAAAAAGGATTTTTGCAGACAGTAATTATTTAAGGCATTGGGATGGCGAATTTGATATCGGTACAGCAAATAAAAATATATACAAATCTCCTGTAGTAAACGTATCGTGGTTTGCTGCAAGAGCTTATTGCAACTGGACAAATAAACGCCTGCCGACAGTTGCAGAATGGGAAATAGCGGGAAGTGCCCCGCCAAAAAATATAAAATATACATCTGTAACGAATTATATTATGCAGTGGTACGAAAAACAATCGGTGGCGGTATTACCCAATGTAAAAACAACCTATTGCAATACTTACGGCTTGTATGATATGCATGGCCTTGTATGGGAATGGACTTTTGATTTCAACAGTTTTATAAGTACAGGCGATTCAAGAAATACAGCTAATGATGATACAAATTTGTTTTGCGCAGGAGCATCTATCAATGTAACCAACCGTGAGGATTATGCAGCATTCCTTCGCTTTGGATTTCGTGGCAGCCTCAGGGGTAATTATTGCATATCAAGCCTTGGATTTCGCTGCGCTAAAACTTTGCCATTGTCACAAAAACTTTAAAAATAATTATATGAAAAAATATGTAACCACAATTTTATTTGCAGCTATCCTATATAGTTGTAACGATGCAAATACCACCTCCATAAGCAACAATTCGGGCAGTAATAGTTCGACAACACCAACACTTTCAAAAAATAATAAAGATGCTGCCGCAGAAAGCCTTTTTATGGTAACAGATACATTCCGGACACAAAACAAAAAAGACATTGTTTTATCTTCTTTTGCCGGCAAACCAACGGTCGTCGGTATGATATTTACCAGGTGCGGCGCCGCATGCCCGAGATTGACTTCTGATATGGCGAGCATCTCTGCCAAATTAAAAGCAGACAAGGATAAAGTAAATTTCGTTTTGGTAAGTTTTGATACCGAAAGGGACGATCCTGCCCAATTAAAAATGTTTGCAAAACATATGGGACTGGACGCGAGCTGGATTTTATTACATGGCAGCGAAGAAGCAGTAAGAACTTTGTCCGTATTATTAAATGTACAATTTGAGAAAGATGCAGAAGGAAATTTTTCTCATAGTAACCTCATATCGGTTCTGGATAAAAATGGAATGCTTGCCTTTCAAAAAGAAGGACTGGAAGCGGATCATAAAGAAACCATTGAGAAAATTGAAACGTTATTGAAATAAAAAAAGAGAAG